>JAACDL010000157.1 GCA_009936765.1 Methanobacteriota archaeon | reverse complement strand
TCCTATTCCCTGCATCACCTTTCCTACGGTTTCCATCACTAAACGCAGGGGCACCCCATCCCTCGATTTACGAAGCAAAGGGTACCCACTTGGATGCGGGCAGACATAAGGGGTCCCCTTGTATAAAAAAACATTCAGCGTTTTCTTTTCAACAATCAACGAATTCATATTCGAAAATATTTGGAACTGATGATTATTTGATAACTTGCAGTTCCAAAGTCACGCCATCCACATGCTTCCACCGTTTGTCTAAGGTCTTGACGGCTTTCTCAAAGCACCTGTAACACGGATGTGTAAGCAGACCCATATCGATGCCTCTTCGTGACATTTGAACGAAAATTGTTTGATTCATTTTACCATTGGATCTTTCAAGACAACTGGCAGCGTGATTAATTGCGGATTCAAGAATGCGACAGAAGCAATGATTCATTTTTTCCCATGCGACGATGCTTTCCTCCTTATTTTCAGGATGCATCTCTTTAACATCAGGCCACCATTCATGATATTCATCACAATCCCATACTCTATGGTCAGGATATTTTTTTCCAATCATGTAGTCACTGTTTTCCAGTGCTTCACAATCAACCTCTGGAATAACTAGGAGGTAAGGTCTGCACGGTGCAGGTGGTATACCAGGTACACAATTGAAATCACTCTCATCATCCAGACCATCAGGACCTGGCCCAGGTGGATTTACCGGCTTAGGTGGGCTTGGCCACGGCCTTGGAATGTCAGGAATAATTGGGAGCGGTGCCCCACCTCCATTCTTCACCTCGATTACTTCTGTGTTCCTAGATAATCCAGCCAATGCCTTCTTTCTCAGTGGGTTGTTCACCTTAGAGGAACCGCAATTTGTGAGATAGATTGTTTTCTCCGACCCCCTTTCACTTTGTACCCGCAACATGAATTGAAGGTACTCATTCTCAGTCATATTATCTAATAGAGATTCATCTAATGCCCACCATAATCGATTCTTTCCATTTTTGCGTAAGGGGTGTTGCTTTGATTTGACAAATTGAATTCCACCGTTAACTTCATCACTTCTAATCTCATCACCGAGGGATTCTACGAACGGCCTCAGCCATCGCCAATCGTCTTCTTCATCAGCATCTTCATCAACTTCTTCATTGCGCCTACCTTTGAAAATTCGATCGGCAATATCTTTCGCTTTCTTCGGTTTGATACGAATTGCTTTGTCGAACAAATCTCCGGCGCCACTCCGAGTCAAATCACTATCACGAGTCGTAATTTTATCCCCATCAAAGTCCAACTCCCTTAATGGAAGTTCAGATTCAATCAGTCGATCAATAATCTCTTTTCGAGACTTACCCCTCTCCATTCCATCACGAATCTCTCTTCGAGCAATTGCTTGTAAGACCCCATGGTGAAGTATGGTTTTTATGTCATCTGCTGAGCTAGATCTTGCATCGTCTCCCAGAGGTAGGGTTTCGCCCCATGGTTTGAGATACTTACTTGCACAATGAAGTATATTGGTCAATGGAGGATATAACATGAAATAGAAATGAGCATCATTCCCAATGGCTTCTTCAATTTCGGCTTTCAAATCCGCTCGGATTGGCCTTTGAACATCACCCAGTCCACAGTTGTATTGGTCACCATGTGGCGGGGCATCTGCAATCCAAGCCACAATCCTACCAACGCCCTTTGTTCCTGAACGGAAGAGGGTATTGATTTCCACTGCAGCACTATCCCATGCTTCACATTCATCGTCCCCTCCATCTGCATTCAGTCTGTTAATGAAATTCTGCAAATTTGTCAGATTATCGGTTAACGGATGGGTGTTGGTAAGGTAGGATTTAAGCTCGTCATCATAATCACGGTATGCTATGCAACCAGCTCGTAGTGTCGCCACATCAGGATCATCTCGGAACTCTTCAAGAATGGTTTTTGCACGCGTTTTTGCTGCGTTGATGTTATTTTGCATTGATTCAGTGGTGTCCATGACGATTAGCAAATCAATATCTATTGGAGAGAACATGCTTATTCCCTATCAGTAACTGTATATTATTCTATCATAGCAAAGATATCACAATTAATCCCGATAGTATCTATAATCTGGCAAAGATCGACATATGATTGGACTAAGCGAAATAGATGTCAAACCTCGATGCGAGGATTTCTCTAAAATACCCATATTTATAATCCAGCCGTCCACATAAATCTGCAGTGGGCCCTACACAACGCTAGGCAATGAAAGGGCCCATAGACAGCCGATAAGTTCAGTCTGGATGTAGCAATGGGCTCAAGCAGAAACCCATTGATTTGTCTGTTAATCGCTTAATCCGTACTTAGGTTCATATCACTCTACATCACAGGAGAATG
>JAACDL010000156.1 GCA_009936765.1 Methanobacteriota archaeon | reverse complement strand
TAAGGGGCGCTTAGCTCAGTTGGAAGAGTGCTTGGTTTGCAACCAAGATGTCGGGGGTTCAAATCCCCCAGCGTCCACCACCCCTCACGAATTAAGCAATCACAGCATTACTGTAATTCTGGCTAAGGCAATACAAAATAGCCCTGAAGGTAACAAAGCCACTAGGGCTAGCCTTGATTTAGAACTAGCAGACTTTTGAAAATGAATGAACTCATGCCTCGTCTTCTTCTAGAATGGCCATTTGAATTTCTTCTTTCTCATTTCTCATCGCATAGCCGACTCCGCCTGCAACCAGTAAAATCAACAGAAGAATGAACATCATAGTTGCAGGGTTATCGGTGAATAATTGTGCAATTGAAGCAAATATGCCTCCATCATCACTATCCTCTCCTGTTTCTTTAGGAGTGATAAGAGATATCACACCTTCTTGGTCATATGCAGGCTTGGTAAAGGTTAGCATACCATCCATTGATGTATCATACATGTCAGATGGAGTTGTTGGATTCAGGTCGGAATAGAAATCAGGACGTTGCTCGAATTGAACATCTACTGGTTGAGAGAGGTCAAGTGTTAACATTACATCAACAGTATATGGAATTCTAGATTCAAAGAACTCAATATCTTCAATAAATCCAAACACGGTAACAGCTTGCCCAGAGATATCAAATTCAGCCCATTGTCCCCATGCGGATTCATCTACATCCAAGTCGTAATACCAAGAATCTGATTGTCTAATTCCTACGCCTTGGGCGTCATTGCTACCATCTTCCGCTAGGTCAATCGATAATTGCAAGGCTCCGGCTTGGGCTGTATCACTGTCAAACTCTGTTGCTGTGAAGGTTGCTTCCAAGCGTGATGTACCATTTGGTATCCAGACGTAGTGAGCATCTTCAGTGTAGTAAACTGCTCCAGTGGCTCCATTGTTGAAATGATTCCAATCACCTTTCCACGAATGCCTGATGCGGTCGGTATTTACAGGAATTGTTGCATCTACCATCATATTCTCATATATCTCGTAAGCATCCCAAACATTGTATTCAGGATGATCGACAATTCCATCATGATCTTGATCTCTCATCAATTGAAGAGTTCTTGCTAATGCAACAGCAGCATCTGTATCAGTTAGGCCATGGCCAACTCTCCAGTCATGGCACTTTCCAGTAGCACTACGATAACAATCAGCAGGTATATCGGCACGAGCGTCTTCATCATTTCCATCTTCACAAGAATTGGCCATTCCATCATATCTTGCTGTTAATTCTAGAATCAATTCGATTTCATGCACTCGGCTGAAATTGGCCTCATCCCAATCTTCAAACTGGCCATAGGCAGCAGTGCCGTCACCACCAACTATACTCGTTCCAAAATCATGGTCATCTCTATGATAATCTGCGACGCCCAATGACGGAGCTACATTGAGCAATAATCCCGCCATTCCTCCTACGTGAGGTGTCGCCATTGAAGTTCCAGAAATTGACATGTAATACAAATCCCCTTGCGTTCTAGTTGACGCATCAATGGCTGTTCCACGAGGCGCAGTAGCCCATATGTCACGACCAGGAGCCCCGACATCAGGCCAGGTGTGTTGTTGATTCATGCACCCTCTCGAAGAAAATGATGTAACTGCAGTACCATCATGCGTCAAAGCTGCAACGGAGATTGCAGATGGAGTATTGGCATACACATTGGTTCGCAAATCTCCGGAGCACTCACCTCCAGAACCTCCCGAATTAGATGCTGCAAATATGACTGCTACACCGTTGTCAAAAGTTAGCATATCAGTGAGTTGTGCGATTACTCCATTTGGGTCATAATCTCCATCAGTACCCCAAGAGTTGGATACGACTCGCACGTGATATGGATTCTGGCCAGGCACAGAATGGTCATATGTCCATTCTAGGCCTTGCTCTGCGGCAAAGATTGAGGCCCCATCTCCTGTTCCTAAGGCAACTAGTTGTCCACCTTTAGCGACACCTGCTCTTCTACCACCTGATGCGTCTCCATTGCCTGCAATAGTTCCCCCCACGTGAGTTCCATGTCCAGATGAGGTGTCAGAATTACGAGTTTCAGACCATGAAATCCCGTTATACTTAGCTGAAAAAATTACTTTGTCCCCAGTCCATGGTCCAAGATAATCAAAGTCCGGATGGCCAGCATCTACGCCTGTGTCTAAATCGACGATTGCAGTTCCATCTCCATCCCACTCTGAAAAGGAGAGATCAACTTCCCGCTCCACATCTCCAGATGGAGTGATAATAGCTCTGTCCCAAACATCAGTGGCCCTCACGACATGTGTTGTTTCATGCATCATTATTCCCGGCTCAGTAGGGTCGCCTCCCCACTCAGGGGGTAGGTAAAAGAATTCCAAGGGCTTGTCCAATTCTAGATATTCAACACGCTCCCAAGTCGAAAGTCGGCGAATATCTGAAGCAGTACCTTCAATCAAACCCCCATCAACTAATGGCGCATTACCTAATAATTCGAATCCAAGTTCAGTAAGATATGATTCATCGCTCGATTCCACAGGAGAATTCAGTTGGAAAATTACTGGCAGCACAGTGTTTGCATCAACTTCATCAATCTTCTCGATGAGGTCTTTGTTCATTTTAGATTCATCACCGTAAGGGTTCGTTAAATCGGCTAAGGGAGAGGCTATCGCTCCAAACATTAGCAACTGAAGTACGATTGCAGTGAAAATCGACGCACTTCGGATAGATGACATGATTTGTCGCTTCTATTTCCTCATTTAACTGTGATGTATCATTGGTCACACTTAATCTCCGTAACCGATTTGAACAAATTGTTTCTCATTCAGATGAAAATAACAAAATGCTACCTTGGAAGCCAACGATGCATGTCGAAATCAAATCTACTCAGTCATTTGATTTCCCAGAACCAAAGATATTGTGCAGAATTCTCGAGTAAGGATGTCCC
>JAACDL010000155.1 GCA_009936765.1 Methanobacteriota archaeon | reverse complement strand
TCTGGAGAATGGAACGGAGCGCGTCTTCACTCTGAAGAAGCCGATTCTTACTCTGATGAGAACCCAATGATGCCTGGATTCACAGGACTCCTAGCAACCATTAGTCTTCTAGGCGCTGCGCTAATTCGCAGAGAGTGAATCAATTAGATTCTAGATACATTCTTGATTCACCCCTCCATAATGAAAGGGTGGATTGAGAGGTTGTTGATATAGTGCAACTGCAAGAACATTCTATGAGCAAGAGAATCGCACATGTCGATTCTATTCGAGCCGTTGCAGTTCTTCTGATGGTAATGGTTCATGCAGCAGCTACATGGGGACCAAGCGCTAACACACAGCCTTCAGCACTGATCTACTTGGTATCAGGATTAGGAGGGCTGGCGGCTCCGTTATTTGTTACGATATTTGGTTGGGGCTGCTTTCATTCATCAGCAACAGCGAATCAGCGTTACATTAGAGCAGCATTCTTGCTTGTTTCACAAATAGCGGTGAATATCTTCGCACCCCATTTATTCGAACCATTAACTCCTGGAGTCCTGACATTATTCGCAATCTTGACATTGACTCAGCCCCTGTGGGTTAACCCATTTCGAATGAATCCCAACAAGAGTTCCTCAACATTGTGGATTTGGATATTCGCAATCTTAACTACAGTCTTCTTTTTGTCAGACTTACAAGGTTCCAGTCAATGGAGTGATAGAGTCGAAGTATCATCAATCATCATCTTGTTTAAACATCTAATTATTACAGGGACTTATCCACTATTCCCTTGGATTATTTTTGCTGTATTTGGTTCATGGATTGCTTGTAAGCAGGAAGCAGAACGCACTTTCCCGATTAGCAAAAAGAGTGTATCACCAATTATTGCAGGCTTGTTGTTCTGTATTACAACACTAATCTATTCTGAACAAAATGGATTAGAGTGGGCTGCGCCATCTGGCAACTCTATACTCACATTTTTCCCATCAAACGCCCCTTTCCTAATCGCTGCGCTTACCGGAGTTTCTCTTCTGTGGATTATACTGCAAGCATACAACACGGTTTTGCTTAATCCGTTAGGTAAAATTTCACTGAGCGTTTATCTTCTTCACTTCATACCAATAGGGCTCTTCTACAATTTCGACGAGACAAACGATTGGAGTTTTTCTGTCTCTATGATTGTTGTCTTAGTGTACACATTACTATGGATTCCAATAGCGCATCTGTGGCATAGGTTTGCACCAAAGGCAAATATTGAGCATGTATTGAGCACTCTAACCAAGAAGGTATGATTAATCAATTTCTCAGATCAAGTAATTCTTGGGGAACCCTGTACGTGTATTTAGATTCTGAACCATGTACGTGAACCGCATGTTCCACCTTGTCAAAAGAAACAGTCAAAGCCTTACCTTCTAATCCATGAAGAGGCATTGATGCAGCAAAGTTTCCTTCTTTTGATATCGAAAAACCAGTAGAAACATTGCTGCTAAAAGATTTGAATTGGATGTAATTGTTCTCTTCTTTTACTGACCCTAAGGAATCAAAGAATAACTTGAACTCATCACAAAGAGTCTTCCACTGTTCAATTTCAATAGTTATCATCCAATCACCAAAGAATGAATAATCAGGCTTCTAGCCATCGGCCTTGGAATGATTCATCCGAGTTATCAATTCGGACGAAGAGGTCGAGCGAAGACCAAACAAGACTGTTGAATCCACTTGCCATTCCTTCCTGGCCTCCAGCCTTTGCTGTCATGAATTCAAGTGTATCAGATGGGGAGTGCCACTCTTGCCAGAATGAAATCTCTCCACCTGGGCTGAAGAAGTTGAAAGTAGGGTAATCTGCAGAAAAGAAAGCACAGTGGTCAGAAGCACACGATTCTGCTATCTGCCAATTAATCGGGTTTCCATCGGTTGGCCTGTATGAAAGATCATCTTCTATTGTAGTTCCAACCCATTCGTACATCAATTGCATGTTGCTTTCACTTGCGCCTGCAATACTAATTTGCCATTCGTACTTTGTAGGAGCGAAAATTTCTCCACCCGGTCCAACAATTGGTTCTGAAAGCGGAATAATTGGATAGTTCAGTGAGACCATATCGAAGTTCAAGTATGACTTGACTGTCACATTTTCAGGCAGATGATTGACATATGCTAGTGACCCCAGCAATCCTTCTTCTTCACAAGCCCACAATGCTGCGACAACAGTATGGTCGAATTCCATCTTAGCCAGCGCTTGAGCCATCTCTAGTGACACAGTCGAACCGGATGTGTCATCATTTGCACCTTCGTTTGTGCCTCCTCCCGGCGGAGTGAATACGTAAGCAATGTCGAAATGCCCACCTATGACTATGTATTCGTCAGGGTTTGTTCTTCCCCAATTATAGCCTACAACATTCAATTGGTCCGGGTCGTCGTCATATCGAGTTACTTCAACAAAGTCGAATCCCATTCCTCTCATTTCTTCAGCCATTGCCTCAGCAGCTTCCTCGTATGCGGAACCACCTTCGTGAACCGAAGCACTAGCGCACCATCTGTTGTTGTAGGAACTGGTTAGCATGTCTATGGTGTCGTAAGCACGCCTGCCATCAACTAGCATCCAGTCTTGACTATCTTCAAGCATCAGAGTAGCATTCCAGAACTCATCACCGGCTGTTACTGAAATGTTAACAGATTCTCTTTCACTGTCCAAAATCAATAACTCTAACGATTTTGTTTCTGATGAGAATGTGGTGCTAACTGGGTCTCTTAGTACGCCGAATTGGTCCATATAAAATAGCCCGGCTGAACGATTAAATGTCCAATCTACATTTGAGTCAACTTCGATAGTCATGTATTGGCCACGAGTAGCCATGGACACATCAGTAACGACCAATGTTGGCGTGACTTCCTCTTCGGTTTCTTCTCCAAAGCATCCACTCAAAGGGGCGAGTACAAGTAATAAAGAAAGGAAAATACACCGCATTTAATCACCATTGGCAAGGTTCGAGATGGCCTTTTCCACCCATCAATGGTACTAAGCATTCAGGGACCTTAACTCTGCCATCTTCAAGTTGGTTTTGTTCCATGATAGCGACTAATGCGCGACTTGTAGCTACAGCCGTAGAGTTGAGAGTGTGTACTGCTGCATTACCTTCACTAGTGCGATAACGCATGTGAAGGCGATTTGCTTGGTAATCTGTGCAATTGGAACATGAAACGATTTCTTTGTACGCATTAGCACCTGGAAGCCATGCTTCAAGGTCGTACTTCCTTGCAGCGACAGTACCCATGTCTCCCGTGCAGATGTTTACTACCTCGTAATGCAAGTCTAAAGCATTCCAAAGGTCAAGACAATTCTTCAATAACTCTTCATGGTGATCCCAAGAATCATCAGGGTGTGTAATTACTACCTGTTCAATCTTGGTGAATTGATGAACTCTCCATATTCCTCTATCAGAAAGACCGTGTGCTCCTACTTCTCTTCTGAAACAAGGACTTACTCCGACCATTTTGATAGGTAGAATACTAGGCTCTAGGACTTCATCCATGTACATTGACGTCAGTGGATGTTCGCTAGTTGCAATCATGTACAATGGATCTGGAGTAATGCCATACATCACAGTTTCAAAATCAGACAAATCTGTAACGCCTTCGTAGGCGTCTCTATTCATCATCACCGGAGGTTGAACGAGAGTGAATCCTCTGTCAATAAGGAAATCAACAGCGTATGATTGGAGTGCTAACTCTAATCTGGCCAAGTCCCCTTTTAGGAAGAAGAATCTACTTCCTGCAATTTTAGCAGCTCTTTCTAAGTCGACCCACTTATTCATTTCAATTATTTCATTATGCGTACGTGGTTCAAAACTGAAATCTGGCTTTTGGCCATGAATGGAATGCTGAGTATTGCCGCCTTCATCATCACCCACAGGGACAGCATCATGCAATAGATTTGGAATGCGCATCCGGATGACATCTCGCTCTTCAAGAAGTGAATTGGCTTTCTCATCAAGAGCAGCAATACGTTCTCCTAAATCTTTCACTTGAGCCATTATGCTGTTTGCAGAATCCATATCTCCGCTCTTCTTGGCATCAGCGATACCTCTAGCGGCTTGGTTCCGCTCTCTTCGTCCATCTTCCATGTCTTTGAGAGCGTTTCTCCATAACTGGTCTAACTCGATAACTTTGTCAATACGTTCGTGGGTTATGCCACGTTTGTCATGATCCGCACGGATTTTATCCGCATCGTTTCGAAACAACTCCATACTCAGCATAGTAACCAACTCACAAAGAAATACCAAACGAAAACGCAGCACTACCTACGAAAATCAATCCACCGACAATGTATCCCAGAATTGCCCCGCCATTCAGTAACGGTAATCCTGCTTGAGGGCGGCCAGATGCTACATATCCCATCAGGACAAAGTAACCGATCAGTCCTCCAATCAGAGCTGATATGCCGACTGCTAATCCATCTGTAGAAATTGAGTTGACGCAAGAAACTACTAGCATTCCAGGGAATATGACATCGCCAAGACCCATGAACATAGCTTCCTTCGGCTTCTTTCGCTTCTTCATCTTAGCAGGAGGCGATGTGGAACCGACCTTATTTTCAGAACTTTCAGGAGGTCGAATACTGTCCTTCTCATCAAGCATAGAGTAACCACTCTCTTGCGGTGCAACCAACAAAATCGGTAAATTCAACCCAATCATAGTATCTGCAAGGTCAAGCATATGTTTCGAACGGTATACAGCCCAAGCATCGTAAATGGCTGCTAGTATCATGAATATGACAATCAAAGTTGGAACAAATGTTACGCCCAGCATAACTATCACTCCAGCCCCTACCAGGACTCCTACCGTGTTGACGACATACCATTCTGGTCGAATAATCAATGCAACCATCAAGATAATTGAGAGACCCATTCCTAAGAAGAACGCAGTATCATCCCATTGTATTCCGTAGGAGTTGTACATCGTATCTTCATCAAATACTCCAGTAACTACCACCATCGAATAGTTATCATGCGCCCATTGTGCTTCTTCTAATCCACCAACACTAATCGCTTGAATTTCAAATCCATCTGCCGACAATTTACTGTCATTATCAAGAACAATATCGAATGTTGCATATTCGATAAGTGACGAATAGAACAGGCCGTGGATGCCATCAGCATCAGCAATCCATAATTCATTTCCATTCTCACCATCAAGGTCAAAACTTTCAATTGCGCTTATTGGGCCTTCGAACACATCGTCGCCAAGGAATCTATCTTCTTCTTCGAATGTTCCAAACGGCTCTTCGACTTCCTCATCGATTATCCAGCTCTTGATCAAGCCATCAGAATGGCCTAGCATGACTAATTGTTCATCATCATCCCAAGGACTTGACACAATGTTGAATGCTGTTACAGGGTTGCTAACATCAGTTTGGTATAGCCACTCTACAGCGCATTCATCTATCCAGCCAGGAGGGGTGACTGGGCCTTCGGAATAAGACTCAGAATATTCTTCAAGTTTAATCATTGTAGCACCACTCGGTGTAGCAATTATCAGACTGTCATCATCATATTGGCTAGCATGTAGGAATTTCTCATTCATCTGCAGTTGGGGGTATGACCACTTTGCTTGACCCGCAGTGATGTTGGTATCATGGAATGTGTTCCTGCGAACTAATTCGTTTCCTCCAGTAGTGATGTACAATGCTCCTTTGCTTTGTTCAAAGTCACCATCGGGGTTTTCAACAATCTCTAGTGCTGCAATACAGCCATCGATATCTTGTAGCGGTTTAACATCCTCGAGAGTTCCATTCCAATTTTGGTTGTCAAAACAAGCATATTGGTTTAGAAGTTCTCCGGTATTTTTCTCAAACGACCAAATCCAAGCGCCATTAGTGGCAGTATACGAATGTTCACCTTCAACAACATTAATCATTGGTTCACCAGGGAACGACTTGATTTCAAAGGACCAATCCAATGAGGTGTCAGTAGCCCTTTTTGAAATCACAAATGTATGGTTGGAATAGTTGTCAGTCCAGTTTATAATTTGAGTGATCATCGTACCATCGGTATTCATCGAGACCATTTCTTCTTCTATTTCTTGGGAATCAGTGAACACAAACGGTTCAGTTTCGACTTCTGGTACCAACAATATGTGCGCTCCTGGTACAGTTGTGTAACACAGAGCTAAGAACAGAACAAACATCAGTCCGTATTTGATAATGTGCTGCATATGCTTCTTTGCTAGCCACAGTATTACGAATGTGAAAGCAAAAATTCATGCTAGTTGTAGCCCAACCCATCTCGCTTGAGTAGAGCCTGATTCTCCAAATGCTTGTAATCCAGCAGAATCGAACCAAGGCTGTAACCAAACCCCCATTAGAATTGTAATGATGAACATGAATGCCATTCCGAGCATTCCTGGCGCCTGCTCAATCATCTTATTGAGCAGCCTGTCTTCTTTGGCCAACTCGCGCTCGACGCGCTTGATATTGTCCTCTGATGCAGCCTCTGCCATGCTTTACCGAGTATGAGGGTGGTTTTCTAACCATTGGGTGGTCTGGCCCCTACGGGGCCAATGGAGACGGAAGGTGCGAGGGCGTGGCTAAAAGCCTCAAAATCAAAGGGAATGTCTCTTGGCCTTTCTCGTGTAAACGAGGCACTGGAGGCCCTCGGGCGCCCAGATAGAAACATGGATTGTCTCCATGTTGCAGGCTCGAATGGGAAAGGAAGTGCCTGTGCACAACTGGTCGCCGGATTAGTTCGAGCAGGATATAGAGTTGGATTGTTCTCATCCCCCCATCTTGTGCGAATTGAAGAACGGGTTAGAGTAGATGGGAAATCCATATCTGAGGATGAATTTGATAATGCGCTTTCCATCGTAAAAGATTTACAAATTGAACTCACATTCTTTGAGATAACCTATCTCACATCTTTGATCGCTTGCAGGCAAGCAGGTGTTTCAATAATGGTTCTCGAGACTGGACTCGGAGGTAGGTTAGACGCCACTCGTTCAGCAGAAGTGGTTGGATGCTTGGTCACTTCTGTTAGTCTTGAGCATAGTGATATTCTAGGTGACACAATCGAAAAGGTTGCAAAAGAAAAGGCAGCAATATGGAGGCCTGGTGTGCCAATGCTGATTCGTGACCCCTGTTCTGCAAGTGTTAGAAATGCTATGCGGGATGAAGCCATAAGCGCCAAGTTCTATCTCCCTGAACCATCAACTTTCATGGAAGAAGCTGCCGATTTAGCCGAGATGTTGTGCGCAATGGTTGGCTATTCATTTGTTCGTAGACCGATAACTTGGCCAGCAAGGATGCAATACATTGAATCAGAGCCTAACTTGTTGCTAGAAGCAGCACACAACCCGAGTGGTATGGAAAGAGCAATCCCCGAAATAGCAGCAATACTTCCAGAAAAGTGGTCTTTGCTATTGGGGACTTCGCCACAACAAGACATGGCTGAGTTTCTACGGCCCCTTTATGCACTTGTCACGACACATCCTCCTGTTGAGATGATAACAACCGAACCAAAGGAAGGTCGTTATCCCGGTGTAAAAAATCCAATCGAAGGGATTACGCACATTGAACACCCAGAAAAAGCGATTCAATCATTCAAACAACCAACAGAACTCATATTGGTCATAGGGTCTCTGTATTTGTGTGGAAATATTCTTTCATACCTCGGGCTTGATGCCGACATAGTTTGATGCAGCCCCTCTCGTTGGGATGCATGATGAAGGACAAGCACCTTGCCATTCGAATCGAGCAATGTCTTGCCCTTGCTAAAGCTAGTAATTGCCCTCGACGCAATTTTGGTGCCCTACTTGTTGACCCTGACAGAAACGTCGTTTTGATGGACGGTTACAATGGAGGCCCAAGAGGCGGAGGCAAACTTTGTGGTGGTGACGAGTGCCTAAGAGACACAATGAGTATCAAATCCGGTACTCGTGTTGAAATTGGTTGCCATCACGCTGAAATGAATCTAATTTGTAATGCTGCTGCTAACGGTGTGCCGACCAAGAACGCATGGCTTCTCGTAACAGGTGAGCCCTGTATGATGTGTGCTAAACTAATTCATCATGCAGGAATTGGCCGTGTCATAATCGTTGATGGCGGCTTTGGTGGAGAGAATGGGATTGGATATCTTGACGAACACGGGGTTGAAATTCAACGCACTGATGGGCCAAAAGATCCTCGTTTTTGACGGTGGTTTCAAATCACTAAGCGCTATGTAGTGTACATGAGGGCACTCAGGGCCTTAGTTGCAGTGTTATTGCTGATGCTCCCTGGATGTACATTTTTGGATGATCAAAAACCCGAAAGTGAGGATTCAGAATTAAATGATACTAACTCAACAGTTTATGGTTGCACAGATAGTGATGCAAATAATTTCGATGAAAATGCAGAAGAAGACGATGGTTCTTGTGAATACGACGAGCCGGAGCCAGAACCAGACCCAGTACTAGGGTGTACAGATTCAGATGCGGAGAACTTCGATGATGATGCAACTCAAGACGATGGAAGTTGCAAGTACCCCGAAACAATTCCATGCAATGGTTTAGTAATTCTGTGCAACAGAACATATGACCAAGTCACATTCCCTGAAACACATAATGCGTTTTCAACCCATGAAGACAATATCTACTACCCCGCAAGTAATCATCGAACAGGATTCCAAGCCCAATGGAATGATGGAATGAGGGCTTTCATGCTGGACACTCATTATCTTACAACAGCAGATCAGAGCCTTTCTAATGTTAGATTCTGCCATGGGGATTCCGGTCGAGGGTTTAGTCCATGCACATATGGTGCAGTTGATCCATGGAATTGGTTGAATGCTTTGGAGTCTGAAATGAATAGCGAGGACAGAGATATAGTCACTCTTTTGATTGAAAACTATGTTGAACCAGACCACTTGAAGGAAATTTTTGATGATGTAGGACTATCGGATTCAATGTATATCCATCAAATGAATGAGGAATGGCCAACACTAATCGATCTAATCAATATGGATAAAAGATTAGTCGTATTTTGGGAACAATCCAGTGATTCTTCACACCCATATTTTCATGATTTCTTAACGCACAGCTGGACTACTAATTATGCAGACTCAGAAACATCATCGATGGATTGCGAACCCCTTCGTGGAGATTCGAACCAACCTGCTTTCCATATGAATAACTGGTTGAAAAACCAAGCAGGACTGTCTGACCCAACTAGAGCAGGTGAAGCAAACGATGTAGATTTCATGGTCGACAGGGCGTTAGAATGTATCGAGACCCACGGTAAAAGACCGACATTCATCGCTGTAGATTGGTGGGAAGAGGGCGACGTCGTAGAAGCTGTTAGAAGAGTTAATTTGCTAGAATTAGAATCAGACTAACCCCAAAACCTTCTCGTTCTTGCATACTCAATTTCTGCAATATGGATTGCTTCCAGCAAACCATCTATGTCGCCTCGCTGAACTTTACGCATCAACCTCTGACAAGTCGCTTCACCGATTCCTCTGCCCATCAAGGCTAGGATTGCATCCAATCCTCTATTAGCTACAGTCTGAGCATTTTTCATCATACGTTCACGGATTTTTACGTCGTCTGATTTCACCCAATCAACCAATTGTTTCTCAAGTCCTTCACGCATGCATGCAAGCATTTGTCCGCCACATTTCAAACACTTTTTCACATCACCAATCTCTGGGTATCTGGCAACTCTGAAGCGCCGAACAGATACACATCTAAGACAACAAAGAACCGCTCTTTCATTCATCAAACGCCCTTCTAAGCGGGCTCTTACTTGCTGATTATCAAAATTCGGAAGCAACAGATCTTTCTCTGAGCGACTTGAAATTCCAAGTGGCCCAGTTGCAGTAACCGCTAGTCCAATTAATTCTGATTGAATAGCCCGCATTACATCCATGGCTCCGTTTACGTCCATTCTTTCATGGAACAATTTACCTAGGACTTCATCCATTACAGGCGTTCCTCGATATTTCTTTAGCAATGCTTGAATGTTGATTTTACGCGGATCCACTCCGTGACGAAGAATTCCGAAAATCTTAGCAATTTGAGCAAATCTCCACCTCACTTCTCTGGAATTAGGTAGGGTCACTGAAAGTACACCCTCTAGGGCTTCGGGTGGAGTTTCTGAAAGCCATTCAATTATTTCAGCAGGTCTAACACCTGCAATCTGCAATGAAATCCTGCATGGTTCTACAATTAGCCTGCCCCATTTCCCAGAGCGGGTACTAGCCATAGCCAGAAGATAATGGCCAATTGCTTCATTGATTCTATTTCCCTGGCAGCAATTGATAACTATCGCTTCATCTCTGTCCTCAATCGTTATCAGGCGCTCGCTAGGTACTGCACCAGCGGAATTGAAATGTGTAGTCACAATTTCTGCAAGGATACCTTTCGCTTCTCCATTGAGGGGGTATTCATCGATTACCGAGTTGCCTTTGAGTAATTCAGCAGGGTCGATTTGTTCATTTGATTCGTCAGGAATCAATCCCAAGTCAATAGCGAATAGTCTACGTAATCTTCCCGCTTCTCTGGCAACCTCTGCAGGAGTAGGTGGTAATTCTCCAACCCATTGAGGCGCGTGGCCTTGGTCTGAAACAGGCGCAACTAGCAACTCACTTTGCTCAGGGTCGGCATCAACTACCATCCATGTTCTTCCAGCCATTACGAATCTTCTTTGCCGCCCATCCGCTTCTTCTCCACCATCGTTCAGAGATAGAACGAATGCTTCGTCCACGTTCCCTAAACTCTTGCGAGTCACAGCGTCACGGACTCTGTAGGATTGCTTGTCTGGAATCATTGACAGGTGCTTAGTGACCCATTGGCGTGTTCTTCCAGAGCGACTAATCCAGCCCTTTGCGAATTTGGGGGGTGGGTCGAATTTTAGTTTCGCTATATCATCAGTGGGTTCTTCGTCGTAAGCCAACTTAGGCTGTTCAGGAAGAGATTTTTTAGACACTTTCAGTAATTCTTGCCAGACATCATGGGGCCATCTATACCAAGGGACTGCAGAAGGGTCATCTTCGCATCTTATCACCCACCTATCTGCTAATACTTTGGCAATTGAGATAGTGTCATCATCATTCCAGCCTTCGAATTGACAAGCTCCTGAAATCGATTCTGTGATTTCTTTAATCGGCAATGCGCCATGGCTGTGTACCATCATAACAATTTGATTAGCAGCAACAGAAAGCGGCCTATCTCTCCATTCAACCGGTTCGATCTCACCAGCAACTGCTTTTCTAGCAATAACAGCGGCTTCGAATATGTCATCACTTTCCCATCCAAGTAGATGGCCTGTACCGACTCCACCTAATCGGTGATCTGCTCTTCCAACGCGTTGTAGCATTCTATCTACGGAACGAGGAGAGCGAATCTGAACGATATGATTCACGCTGCCAACATCTATTCCTAATTCAAGACTTGATGTACATACTAAACCCTGGATTTTCCCATTACGGAGGTCATCTTCCATCTGAGTTCTGGTTTCTTTGGCTAGAGAGCCGTGATGCACTCCTATTTCCAAATCTGGAGCGATTGCTTGAATCCTTTGAGAAACGGTTTCAGCACTGTTTCTAGAGTTAACGAAAATCAAGCAGGGGTTCTTTTTCGCTACAATATCTGCAAGTCCTCGTAATGTAGCATGCGCTCTAGGGGAAATCGCTAACTCCAACGAGCCGATTTCATCTTCAGGTAATTGGACAATTGCATCAACTGATAACTCGGTGGTGCGCGGAGCAATAGCATTGATTGCTTCTGCATCTGGTGACAGCCATCTTGCTACTTGTTTGGGATTTCCTACTGTAGCGGACAAACCTATTTTTTGCACCTTAGAACCCTTGAAAGATTCTAACCGTGAAAGCCCAATAGAAAGTTGCCACCCCCTTTCTCCATCTGCCATTTCGTGAACTTCATCAATTACAACAGCTTTAACGGTTCGAAGTAATTCTCGTAATTTTGAGCCTGTAAACATCAGTTGGAATGTTTCAGGAGTTGTAATCATTACATTTGGAGGATTTCTAACATGTTTGTTTCTCTCGGATTGAGGAGTATCTCCATGCCTTAGACCGAGGCGTAAGCCTACAGCCGAGGTAATCTCGTCGAGTCTTCTGTCAACATCCCGGTTTAGAGCTCGCAACGGAGTGATGTAGAGAATCGACATACCTGGCCATTCTTCTCGTAAGCATCTATCTAACAACGGTAGCATTGCAGCCATTGTTTTTCCAGAACCAGTTGGAGCAACTACCAACCGGTCTCCACCAGCCGCAATATCATCCTGAGTAACATCTTGAACAGGGGTTGGTATCCACTTTCTCTCTTCCAGAGCCTTCTGCAAACCCGGATCGAGTTTTGCGAAGACACCTTCGGCCATATCGTTAGGGCGATGTCACTGGTTCAAGAGGGCAACGATTCCAAGACTATCAGTAGTCTTCATCATAATCGTCGTCGTCTTCATC
>JAACDL010000154.1 GCA_009936765.1 Methanobacteriota archaeon | reverse complement strand
CAGCCTCTTGATTTGATGCTAATGCAGGAGCAGTTAATGATGGTCCTGAAACGATAGAAAAACTACTGAAGTTTTTCTTAGGGAGTCGTCTTGCTTTTAGAGGGAGCCTGTCAAGACCGCCTTGCATTGCCCTCCTAGCTTTATTTAGAGCCTCACCTTCCATATGTTCAGTCCAGGATACTAGAATTATTACCATCAGTGCTTCTTCCCATGCTTGTAGAACTGATGCTCCAATTACAGCTAAAGAAGTGAGAACTTGGAAACCTAGTTGCTGATTTCGGATAGATGCCAATGCTTTGGAAAACATTGTATATCCTCCAAATACCACTCCTAAAAGACCGAATGAACCGATGACGTAAGGATTGTCGGTGATAAATTCACAGATAAATACCAAAATAAGCATTACAAATGCTAGCCCAGAGCCAATCATTCTCCATTCTCCAGAAGTTAAACGCTTTATTGAGGTCGTTACCAGACGATAATCTCCCCCTATTACACTACGTATGGATGATTCCATAGCTTTGCGTAATTCATTAGGCAAATTTGGAACGATTTGAAGTATAATATATCCTTCTTTTTCAATTTCACAGTTTAGAACGCCGGGTTGGCGGCGGAAAATACGAGGGAGGTTCTTGACTGATGTTGAATGCCTAGCCGCCACATCACTGGCTTTGACACCCTCGATTTCCATGAACGGAATGTTAGGGCCGTTTCCAAGTGAATTTAATATCGCTGAAGCTTGAGAAATGTTACCTTTCTCAAAGTCAATATCGATTGTTACTGTTCCTTCTGTAGCGCTTACAATAGAGTTATTCACTAAATCTAAACGGTTTAGAGCACTCATGGCTTCTGAAGCGCAGTGTGGGCAATCCATATCTTGAATCGGCCAACTGACAGTATGGGTGCCACTATACTCCCCAAGAACTTCCATATCAATTACTTCAGCCTCGGTTGTGTTTGTTGTTTGATCGGAGGAAGATTTGCGAGTTTGAGGGTTAGGAGCCTCGGGTGTTGGCGCATTATCCCCTTCCTCGAGAGACAAGAATTCCTCGGAGTCTTCCTGCACAATACTGGGCGACAGTTCATCGGTCATGAAGGCTCGTATCGCAAGCGTATTGAATAACATCCGTTAGGAGGAAATATGCTGTGGACACCTGATGGATGGACACCCAAGGCGGTTGCCGTGGATATCGATGGTACAATTACCGACAAAAATAAGAAAATTCACCTGGGTGCAATCGTTGCCCTGAGGCGTCTTGAAGACGCAGGTATACCGGTTATTCTGTCTACAGGAAATGTTAGAGCAATTACATACGGACTGTGGCGCTTCATTGGTGCTACAGGGCCAATGGTTTGCGAAAATGGAGGAGTGGTCTGGCACCCTGAATGGGGAGAGCCGATTTTGCGAGCCGATGGGGCGCGTGCCAAAGATGCTGCAAATATGTTAGCTGAACGATTAGAATTAGATGCAGATGGAATCACGACAAATGCTTGGAGGGAATCTGAATGGTGTCTATTTCCAAATGAAGATTTGGAAGCGATTACAAAATTAATGTCCGCAAGTGAATTTTCAGATCTGTCTGTCGTCAAAACCGGATTTGCAATACATCTGATGGAACCTCAGCTCTCGAAAGCCCAAGGCCTAGAGGTCGCCCTCAAGAGAATGGGGATTGAAGCACACGAAGTGCTAGCAATCGGTGATGCTCCGAATGACATATCGATGTTTGAGTATGTAGGACATAGCGTTGCGGTGGGCGGGTGTTTTGATGAATTAGCCGAAGTTGCAGATGTGATCTCGCCTTATCCACACGGGGATACATTTGCCCCCATGGTTGACTTCATTCTGATGAAGGAGTCCGACTAAAGGGTAGCGACGAATAGCACCCACTGAAAGCCCATGTATTCGTTTATTCTGTGTATGAGGGTCTTATGGGGAACCCTTGTATACGCTCCGAATTCACTTGCTTTGAGCCTTTATTTAGTTTGAAAATTCAATCCAATCATCTTTCGAACGTTGCGCACGGTACCAGTTATTTCCATCTT
>JAACDL010000153.1 GCA_009936765.1 Methanobacteriota archaeon | reverse complement strand
GCATCTTTGCAATGAATTTGCTGAAATTGTGAAAGCGGTATTGATGCTCTCGTCTTCGACGAATAAAATTGGCCTATCAAAACACTCTCGTGGAGCAAACCCAATTGCATGAATTAGAATGTCTGCTTTCAAGCCAGGATTCTCTTTACCAAATGCGTCAAAGAATTCTTTGGTATCTGCATCTGTGGCAACATCCAGTGGATAAAACCCCGCAATGGCTGGCAGTTTCTCCTTTAATTGGAATACCCTTGACATAAATCTCTTCTGATATCCGAGGTAAAGTGTCACTCCTGCTTCAGCGAGACTCTTGCAAATCGCCCATGCGATTGAGTCTTCACTTGCAACACCAAATACGAATGCAACTTTACCTTGTAAACCAAGCATGATTAGCACCTACCCTTAGGGTAGGTGTTTCCCTTGCTACCACGCCTATGACTGTTGCCGTACCTGATTAGGCCACTAAGGGCATTACAAGGGTGGAAAATTAATGCCGGAAATTGCAGAAATGCTCACAAATCATCGAAATCAAAGTCATCATCGAAATCATCGAAGTCGAAATCATCGTCATCTTCCAATTCTTCTACAACAGGCTTAGCCTTCTTTGGCTTGCGGCCCTTTCTTTGATTCTTAGAAGCTCTTTTGGCTTCTTTAGCCGCAACTTTTTGTTTGCCTGTTGCCTTCTTTGTGAGACGGGATATCAGAACTAGAAGAACAATTACTCCTATCAAGCCGCCTCCAGCCATTCCAATCAATTTCAAATCACTACTTGAAACTGAGTCTAAACCTAAAGCGCTTGAGTCACCACCAGTAATTACTACATCTACTGTCACCTTAATAGGCTCAGCATCAACGTCATTCAATGAATATGCAAGGAGTTCTATTTCGAAAGATATGTCCTCGTCTGGCAACTTTTCGATTCCAAAAATCATTTTCCCTGCATTAGAAGTAGCACCTGGGCTGATTGATTCTCTGTATGAATCGAAACCGGCGTACAATGGAGATTCGCTAAAGAATGCGTAAACAATACCAAGATCATCTAATTCGTTATAATTCACAAGTTCGACAATTATGTTGTCCTCAACATTTCCGTCATTGAAGATGGTTAGTTGAATTGTTTCAAAATCATCTTCATCGTCAACGGCCTCTTCTATTGTGATTGTGCTTTTGTCCAATACTTGGAATGTCATTCGAGAGTAAGCCAATGAACTTACTTCCCCACCTACCTCGGAAGTAGCGCCGAATTGGGTCCAAGGTAATTGGATAGGAATAGGATCTTGGCCCCAACTATCTACTTGGGCAGTGATGTTGTAGTCTTCTGTAATGACTGCGATACGATCAGATGCAGAAAATGTCGCTATAAAGTTAGCATCTTCTCCCGCACCCAACTCAAAAGATGATTCGGAAAGAGATAATGCGAAACTGTTTCCTTCAACGTTGCTATCCAAACTAATTGTTTCAGAAACTGAACCTGTATTTGTGACAACGCAAGAGACATCTACTGGGGTATTTTGTTCGGGGTGAACATTAATTCCGATCGTTTGTTGACTGCATTCAAGTTCAACTCCGACTGGCCCAGTTTGTGCTTGTACATTCATTGGGGCGAACATGCAAAACATCAGAATTGAGATTAAAATTACTCTTTTCACAGTTTGCACCAAGTTACCCGAAGTGAATTAAGGTCATGAAGTCTTGGTTAATATGAACCATAAATACGGTCGGGTAAGTCCTTGTGGCAATTGTACAGAATTTCCTCATCAAGACCGGCTGCAAGTAATTGCCTGGTTCGTTTTGGTACTGTCTTTGGACCTAGTACTGCGCCAGGCCTACGAGGGTCATCCATGTAATCTGTTTCAAGCATGAAACCGTGAGATGAAGCCTCATGTGTTGACATTAATTCGTCAATTGAGCCACTCCCCGCCAACACACTCGGAGTTAGTCCATGAGTATACGATGAATCAACCCTTGGAGGAGCATAATGGCGAACTAACTTTTCTCTGGCAAGGCCTGCTTTATCGGCCATTTTCGCCAAATCGCCATATGTTTCATCTGATTCTCCTTCTACATGCAACTGAAGAGGTATTCCTTCCCTAGCTGCAAGACTCATTGTTTCGAGCAGTAAGGAATTAGAACGATTCCAAATCTCTTCAGATACTTCCCAGTGAGGCCTTCCTACTTCACCGATACCGTGTGCTTTGCCTTCATGAACAAACTCGAGTGCTGTTTCGATACTATCCCAGTAATTCTCCTCAGCACGATCGCCGAGAGATTCGAATTGATGTGCAAATGCTGCCGGGTGAGGCCCCAATATTACTCGTACTTTCAAACCTAAACTTCTGACTTCTTCGGCCATTTCAATGGTATCTGCATAAGCATCCGAATGCCCCTTTCGCGTAGTAGGAGGTTGAGCGAAATCAGGGCAATGAACCAGTACTAAATCTGTGCCACCTGCACGTATGAAGTCATTTGCTGCATCGAGATATCTCCCCTTTCGGTTCAGATGGAAATGGTCGTCAAGGATTGGCCCTTTCCAATCCATAAGTCTCACGCCTTAAGCGATTTTTTATCAGCGAACTTTCCTTTCCAATGTACAGCAGACATTGCCACCATATTCGGATGACGAGCATTTAGTGCAACACATTTCCCATCAGCCCAGATGAGTAATTCGAGGTCATGCCTTGTGTCATTCAATCGCAAACATCCAAGCCTTTCATCGAAAGAAGTCGTGCCGCTCCCGAGGTTCATACGAAGATTGTGAACTGGAACTTCTTCTCCAAAGTTGAATGATGCCACAATTGGCCCAAGTTCTGCAACTAGGCCTGAATCGTCACGACCCATTCTCAGTAGCATTTCCTTCGCTGCAGCCCTTGCTGCTTCGATGCGGTGTGTACCGTGGACAATTATTCGACCTTCAGCATCGATTATCAAAGTCGCACGAGGAGCATCTAGCATCTTGATTATGACATCGCCGTTCATTACTCCGCCCAATCTCTCAATAGCTTCTTCGAGATCAACCGGAGGTGAAGGTGTGAATCTAACTAGCAGGTTTTCAACCCGAACTTCGATGTTGTTTGCCGAACCCATAATCACTCCTCCTCTACATCCGACAAGCCGGAGAGTGATGAACTCTCCTCTGCATCAGGTAATTTTTCTAATGCTATAAGCATCGATTCTTTACTCGCTTGTTGTAATGGAACCATAAGTATTGCATCATCGCCGTGTTCTTCCCTTAGAGATGCTAGCCCTCCACGCAACCTTCCTGCAAACCTCATATCTTTCTCAATATTGAGAGTTTCATCTGAGTTTTCTCGATTCAAAGTCCACCATGTTGCCGCTAATGCGCTTGCTGCTTGCAAACCATCTGGCTCTCTAACCGGTTGTTCAACGACGAAATTACGCATCTTTTTGATACATTTGCGCCACCTTCTTGAAGTGAAAACTATCCTTAACAACTTGAGAGGTCGGGTCATAGCCCTAGCTTCTTTACCAAGGAATTCAGCCCAATCTTCGTCATCCATATCTGGCTCTGCAAAGAAAAGAGACCGTTCGTGATTGACTGCTGCTTTGTACAAGCGACGTGGTTCAGGATCTGGGAATTTGCCTACTTGTATTCCCTCAACCCATGTCAACATCTCAAGATAGAGGCCATCTAGACCGCCATTCAGTATTGCGCTATCTAAATTGATTCCTGAATCCTCAGATTCGGACTTATCTTCCTCATCCCAGACCTCTGGTTCTTCACTAGAACCCATGATTGCTAAACCATGCCATGTAATTCTAGGACGCATACCGTTAGGCATTACTACCGTAGGTAGGACACCATGGAGCACGATAGTGCCACCATCTGGGTCTTTCCAATGAATATCTTCCCAATCAAGATTCATACTCAATCACTGATTATCATTGACCCAGTCACGTAGTGCATCAATATCCCATCCTTGGTCAAAGTAACCTTGGATGGTTGCTTGATCCCATTGTGGGAATTCAGCAAGTGCTGCTGCCATAGCAGGATCTACACTCGGTGCCGCAGCAGGTGGACCAGAAGAAGGTGGACCTGCTGCTACTGGAATCTCAGCGTATGTCTTCTCTTCTTCTTCAAATTCATATTCATACTCGTAAGTTGAATCACCTGAATCACGTTTTGCTAGTATTACTACAGCAACCAATAGAATCAGAATTAATGCACCTAGACCTACAACTATTAGCATTCCAGAGCCGGATAGGAAGCCTTCATCTTCAGACGCTTCGGCTACATTGAATGATTTCGAAGCTTCGGAACCATTCCATAACACCTCATTGGATTCAGCATCTACAATTAAGAAATACATGCCGCTAGTTGGACTAGCAAATATCTCTAAATCTTCAACGAATATGTTTGCCATTGTACCTTGCTTAATGTCTTCAGTTGTCCAGGTATATTCTGTAGTAGGGAATCCTCCTTCCTTCACAGACTGTACCTCTAGAGTGATGTTGCCGTCCTTAGTACCGATATTCTGCAACGAAATTTCCAATTCAGGAGTCTGTCCAACTTCTGGACTCTTAGGAGTCATTCTCACATCGATAACCTCGAACTTCGCTTGCTCATGTACTAAACGGTACTGAGAATTGTGAATCGGGTCGTCTGAGTAAATCGAACTTATTCCTCCAGCAGTGTTTGGACCGCCTCCATCGATAGACCATCCAGCTGAATCGCGCCCTTCAATCCACATTATTAGATCAATCGAATTGATTTGAGCACGTGATGGGTCTTGTGAATCTGGCCACAAATCGACACAATCCGCACTAACAAGATAATCGCCACCTTGGATCTTCAAATCCATAGGCGTAGACTGAGGTTCTGCACCACCAAATCGCTGACCGTAAACCGGCCATGTTAGGTTAGAGTCTGCATCTGTGTAGAAAGACCACATCAAGTTGACTTCTCCAGCAAGTAGAGCAGCATTCTCTTCAATCTTAGCTTGTACATCGACACAGTGCATAGTAGATGATGGCATGGTACTGCTCAATACATCCTGGTTAATTCCAGACTTTGCTGACCATGAATCATCATCCATTTCTGGCTGAATCCCGTCTACCTTTATCTTGAAAGTACTACATCCGAATGCATTGTTTCCATCACAAATTGAATCAGTAGTATCTGTTGCACCGTCTGGCAAGTTCACTAGACGGAATGTGTAAGTGTACTCATTTGTAACTGGAGGGGCTGTGATATTAATGCTGAAAGCTCCACCATCAATAGTGTGTAAAGTTGGTCCATCTGTCTTTGTTCCATCTGCACCGCCTGCAGGATATGGGAAGTATCCTTTATCTCCATCCATTGTTCCTTCAAGACGAGTAACTTCTAGGGTGAATTCTCCTTCTGGTAATACGTAAACACCATTGTTAATTCCGTCAACATATGCGTATTTACCTTCCATTGTTATAGTATCAAGTGGGAAAACGAATGCCACTTCAACATCTTGGGAGTATGGTTCAGAAACATCTGTGAAGGTTGGACTAATTCCATTTCTGTAATCCAATTGAATTCCATCGCTGTAGACCCAACGTTGCTTGTGCCTTCCGCCTGATTCACTCATCAATGACGGGTCCCTATCCATATCCTTAATCCTCAACTGCGGAACATATGTTGTTGATTCAATTCCAATAATATCCCAATTCATTCTGATTGGTAAATCTAAGTAGAACTCATCTTCGAATGCATCGACTAAGCGTCCGCCATCCATTCGCAGAATTTCAGGACCTTCGCTATCGTTACTCGCTGTAACTATTTCGATATTTGTAGAATCGGTCCAAGCCGTCTCGTTACGAGGAGAGTAATAGACAATCATATTTTCTGGTCCTAGATCAATCTCGAAGTAATTGATGTCTCTCCAGCCGTTTTCATCGGTCGCCTCTACTATGAGGTGGTATTCATTACCTGCGTACATGGTCATATTCCATGGACCTTGGTAGAAAGGAGCGCCTTCGTTAGGGTTGTGTAATCTTTCACCATCTGAGTTTTCAATGAAGAAGTTCCTGATGTTTGGAGTCTTAGCATCCATTGAAACATAAGTTACCAAATCATCATCAAAACCAGATAATCCACCGTCTATCGCATTCCCACCAAGGTCTGCGCCTTCAATGTAGATACTTACCTTACCAGGAGGGTCTTGTCCCTTGTTGGCATCATCGCTAAATATTCCAGAGTAATTTGCAGTAGGTGCATTTCCGTCACTGGTCAAAGTGAGTACGGCATATTCATCAGGGTCTGCAATTCCATCCATGTCTGAGTCATGGTCATACTCTACCCAGTAGTACATGTCCAAAGTGCTAGGAGGAGTAGGAATATCTTGAGCTAGAACTCTAACCTTCTGTTGTGAATTAGGTAGAACCCATGTGTCATCTACGAGCCCTCTCCAGTTAGACCAAATTGTAGGGTCATAGTTAGATGACTTTAGAACAGAGATATTGACCAGACTAGGAGAGAATGTATCTATTGACAGGTTGAAAGGAATAGCACAGTCCTCATCTGCCACGATAGGAGTTGGAGGGCACAATGTGTCTCCACCTTCATATCCATCAAGCATGAATCTGTAAGTCGCCTGCCCTGCTGCAGTCATACCGAGATTGACTCCCCAGTTGAAGTTACCACCGATAACGCCTGTAGAATTAGAAACTTCTACCCATTCTGAAACTACCGAGCCGTTGATTGTTTGAACATCCCAGCGTTGTAGAGAGAGATTGTAGGACGTAGGGTCTGGTGAAATATCTAGGCCTTCTAAGCGAATTGTTCCCGTCAACTCGATATTCTGATTCGAGCTTGCGGAATTTAGGTTTTGCACAACTCCAGCCTCATTTAGAAGTTGGAACGAGGAAATCATTGCATCATTCTCGATTGCATTTCCATTAACCGGCGCTAGAACTACTGCTCCAGGAAGACCATTTACTCCATCTGCTGCAATTAGGCTTGCGTACAACCTTAATTCTGCAGTATCTTCCCATGCAGTGTTAATTCTGAATCTCCAGGTAACATGCATCTCGTCACCTACTTCGGTGTAAGTCGAGGATTCCATTGTCACTAAATTCAGAGGATCATAGGCCTCTGTGAAAAGAGATAATTCTGAGAATGCCAATTCTACAACACCGCTGGATGATTCCATACGTAATCTTGCTTCAGCAAATGTAGAGCCTGTTGATTGATCGACACTGTGAGTAGATATTGCTTCCACAATGTCCCCGTTAGGGTACAAGCCTTCTGGACTACCAGGTAGGGTGAGCGTTGAGTCATACCCGTTTGAAGTGGTTATAGAAAGGTCAGAAAGCCTCACTGCTCCGCCACTGCCAGCAGATACTGAAAGAGGTACTGCTATGTTAGCACCAGAACCTAGGGCGATTCCTTGGTTCAATTCACGGTCGAAATTATGCGAGCCTGAAAGAGTAGTTTCCCAGTCATAAAAGACATCAAGATCACTAATTGTTACTTCTGTACCACTGGATGCATTTATGTTAACAATCTCGAATTTGAAAGTCGCCCAATTGTTATCATATTCATCAATGTATGATGGTTGCAGAAGTGGATTGGTTAGTATAGAGTTCAATGCACTCTTCAAGTCAACCATTGGAAATACTGTCTCGAATGCGATTAAAGATTTATTTTCAACAGTTCCTAAATCAAATTCTTGACCACTGCTAGAAACTAATTTCAGATCAAACGCACCCGCTGTATTGTTAGACATTATTACGTCAGCAACATAAACTTCAGCACCCATTGGGAGCATGAAACTACCACCTGATGCTTCGCCATAGGTGTCTAATGTCAGAGTGGCCTCATCCATGCCGTGATTCATACCATTAGCAAATCCTGCCCAAAGAGTACTTTGTCTTCCAAATGAGCCGAATGCTGGTTCATTCATTGCCCACTCGATATCACCATCTTCGGCAATGTCTAAACTAACCCCTTCAGCATTGTGCCCGAATTCAAGATCAAACCAAATCTCCGACATACCACAGGAATTGTTGTAAGAAACTAGACTAGTGAATCCCAAAATTGGTTGATCGGGTATCCATTTCTGCCCGACTGTAAGATTAGCAATTGTATTATCACGTAAATTAAGTTCTATTGCGGGCATTTCTACACAATCATCTACGACAACAGGAGTGATACCAACGATTGGTTGAGAAAATCTCGTACTGTACAACGGAGGATCGAATGAGTTGTCCACTATTTTTGGAGTGTAAAACAAACTATTCCCTCCTCCAGGGGTTTGCCAAACTCCGTCAATAATCATCGGATCAAATATGACATTGGTGTCATTTAATCCAGTTCCAACTCTTGTACCGATGTTAATACCGTGCAGAATTGATGTTGAGAGCTTGTATTGCCCAGTATCGAAATCAAATCTCAAGTCGATTACTGGGTATTCCGCTGAATCAATTCCCCAAAGTTCGATAATTGGCCCCTCAAGATTTGTCATCTGGTTACCATCATTATCCATCACAACCTCTGTTGTACTGCCTCGCAATATTGTTACGGTTATTGAATTGGTAGGAGTTGTTTCATGTTCGAGAGTTAGGACTCCGTACCCATCTGGGAAACCAGGGTTCGGGCTTTGCTTTGGCGTGAAACCTTTGACTGTCATTGAACCTGATTGAGGCAGAGGATCTCCCATGCGGAAGTCATCTATGAACCAACCTGGCATGGTTGAGTTTTGTGGCACGCCGCTACCAGAGTTGTGGGTTAGAACGAACTTCAGTTGAACATACTTCTGAACGTGCTGATTGAGATTTAGAGCTAATGTAGCCCAACCGCCTGGGTTTTGAGTCGGATGAGATGATTCCCCTCCTAGTGCGTAATCGGTACCAGTCAAAGAGTCGCAATTCTGGATTCTTCCATTTCCATTTCCAATTGGATAAAGACCGTTAGCATAACTGATTCCAGTCGAGTTAGTAGCATCGAATTCAATATGACTCCAGCCTTGATCAGGAGGAGGGAAACTAGGTGATGATGAGTTTCTGACCATTACATATCCACAGTCATAGTAAGTGTTTGTTGGGTTTGTGCCTGGATTTGTCTGTGACCAATGTAGTCCATGCCAACTTGAAAATTTAGCAATTGGAGAGTTCGGATCAACTTCCATAGATGGTGTAATCATGCTGTAAGAAAACGCACCGCCTTCGTCGTCTGTTGTGTAATCATTATCGAAATCATAGATGCTTGTGCCCCAGCATTCGTTGCCAGTGTTACACTTTTCATTCAATACAGTAGAATCTGTTAGTTGACCATGTGCCCAGCCAGTTCCTTGGACTACAGAGGGTTGAGTGATGTCGAGAAACGAAGAGTCTGTTCGTTCGAAATCAGTAGAAAGACCTCCACTGACTAATTTTACTGTTTCATCATTGTAAGTAAAATCGGCTAATGTTGAATACTCAGTCTGTTGGTTGTTGTAGGCAGGGTCCCAAACATATTGAGCGGTTTCAGAATTTATCGAGGAATAGGTTTCATGAGTAGCCATATCTGTTGAAATCATCATCGAAGCACTTGTAACCGTGTCACCAGAAGGAAGAGTAACGACACCATCTACACTGTTTGTGTAATCAGGGCTGTCTCTAACTTCAACAGTAACTTCGCTTCCGTTACTGCCAAAGGTCGTGATGCTAGCGGCTCCTGCCAGTGGGGAAATAAGCATCAAACATGTGAATACCAAAGCGGTTATTGCATTCTTATTATCATTCATGGGGCTACCCTCTCTCCTCTTCCAGTCCAGTCTGACATAAAAGACCGACGGGGAAGTGTCTGAACGGGTTCCCCCCTTAAGGGGGGGACCCGGTAATCTCAAAGATTTACAATTTTAGATTGTGAAAAACTAGTAGAAGCGAGGTGCTGCAAGCCTCCAACCCTCTCTTCAGATTGCTCCAACCATTCCTTGTTAGCCACAGTTGTAGGTTTCTTAGGCCCTAAGGCGTCACAGACTTCTGGACCTTCGCTGATAGAAAGAGTGCCGATTTTCCTAGCCATTGTCATAATTGTAACCTTATCAAAAGCCAATAATGGACGAAGAGGGTGCAAATCTGTAGCGATCTCAATGCCTCCCAGATTCCCGAGTGTTTGACTAGAAACTTGCCCTAGGTTTTCCCCTGTGAGCACATGTGTTGCACCCACCTCATTACCTCGGAGTGTTGCAATCGAATTGAATAGTCTCTTCATATGAATGAAATATTCTGTGTGATTCCACTTCTCGGTAAAAAGTGCTAATTGCTCTGCGACTGGAACCACGACTAATTCCCGCGAAAGATATTCTCTCGCTGCATCACCAAGTGGGCCTTCCAATTCAAGTAAATGCCTGAGTAAAGCGATAGTTTTCTGCTCAGCAGCAGGACCTGTAACCGGTTCTTGGGAAGCGTGTAAAGGATAGATTTTCCAACCTTTCATTAGCATCCGAGCAACAGCTACAGGAGAGTCAATTCCACCACTAACGAGTGCTATGCAAATCCCCGTCATGATACAACGGCGTAGACCATAGTTCATCAAATCTCACATTGAACGGGGAAATAGCACATGGATTGAAGGAGGGGAGTCCATCCCCCTTGAGCATGGAGCCATTCAGTACAGAACCTGTCACACTAATCGAAGAGGTGTTTCCACAGGACACTAACTCTTACAATACATTGTTCGGAGGACGTTTACTTTCTTTGATGGATAAAGCTGCAGGAATCGTATGCGCTAAATTCGCTCATCGTGAGTTCGTAACTATCTCGATAGATACTCTTGAATTCAAGGCACCGGCTCGTCCAGGAGATTTGATAGAAGTAACGGCTAGAATCGTATACACATCTAATCGTACCGCATGTGCTAAAGTTACAGCATGGGCAATGAACAAATCAGATTGGACTAAGACTGAAATTTGTGATGGATACTTTTTCATGGTTGCAATCGATTCAATGATGCGCCCAATTCCAATTCCTCAATTCAAACCAGAGACTGATGAAGACCAAAGTGAATGGGATGCTGCAAAAGCAATCAAAGCACATATGTTAGCCCAAAGAAAACGTTGATTCAATCTTCGATCCTAGGTATCGATTCAACATCTTCAATTCCCTTGTTTTTGGAGCCAGTACTTACTAGTTCGCTGAAACTTGAAGGAATTACAGTAGGAGGAGAAAGGTGTGAAATCATTTCAGATACTTCTTCGTCACTAACATCGCCACCGTTACTCTTAGCTAATTCTTGTATTGAAGATGCTAATTGACCTTGCCTGGAATGCTCTGCTTGCAATCGCAGTGCATCTGTAGTTCTCCTTCGCTTGATGAAATTACGAGAAAAGGCCCCTGCTCGTCCTATTGGCTTAACCAATTCTGATAAAATCGATTTCTTTGCAGCGCGACTTTTCTTCCCATTGCGAGAAGATATCAGCCTGCGTGACTCCCGCTTAGAAGATAACTTATTGACACCGGGATATCTTTCCTTCTGAGACTCTTGTACTTCAACAACAGGAGTTGCTTGTATCAAATCTTCTTTTCTCGCTGAAGCGACTAATGAACGAGTAGGTTCAGGCTCGACAGGTGCTTGTAGCGGGGAATCTGGAACCATGAATTCTCTAGGCTGAACACCAGGAACATGAACACCATTGGCTCCAACGAAGGAGGGTAGGAAATGAGTAGGAATCGGAGTTGGTTCAGGGGTTTGAGTTGGCGCAGGAGGTTGAACATAATGTCCCTGATTGATCATCCCATAGGATGAACCGGGATGGTTGGCCCTGTGTACTTCATTGTATACAGGCCTAGGTTCTGGCTGCTGCCAACCATTCTGTATGACTTGGTTTCTCTGGGTAACCATATTTTCTTTGGACCTTGAAAGTAGACTCGGAGACATTTGCTGTACAGTAGGCTCGACTTCATCTTCCCACAATGGCAAATCCAAATCGTCGATTGCAATAGCAGGACTCACTATCTCAGCATCGATGAAATCTAAGTGGTCCGTACCATCTTGCGAGTCCATAATATATAGGAAGTGTGGAATTACTGGAGATGATAGTATCTCTACTGGTTCTGGAATTAATTCTAATTCCTGAGTGATTTCATAACGGGGGTATTCTGAATCACTAACCATTGCGTCAACACTCGCTTTCGCATCTTCAAGTGACATTCCGTTTTGTATTCGTTGAATCAGGGAACAAAGCCTCATCATAGCAATATCTGGGCCGAAAACGGTGTGGCAATCATCAGCATTTGTATCGATTGTTAGTGTGGGCCTTCTCGTAATGTAATGAGCAGTAGACAAAACAATCCCTGCTGCTCCGAGTAAAGCTTGCATCTTCCCAGTGACTCCCCTCCAAGCCACCCACATAAGGATTAAGCCGACGACTGCAAGCCAACCTGGAACTAAAGTTGTGTGATGATGATGGACCCTCTTGACCGCATCCAACTTGATGTCTAATGCATGTCCAGACTTCGATTCAAAGGAGACCTGATTCTCGGTAAGGGTTGCCCTAACTCTACCTCGAACTCCCTCCAGTGACAAGGAGCGGAAATTAACCCGATCTCCTATGACACTGAGCCCCTCTGGCTTCGTGTCCATATGCATCCCGAACCGTTGAACTTGAACCCGAGGTTATGAATCCACCGTTTGGCCCCCCCATAGGGGGGCCGTTCTTGGCAGTAGTTCAGTTCAGCCGAGATAGTTTAGCGCTGCCCATGATTCTAGGCTTGGAATCAAGTTGAGCAATTATCACAGTTGGAGGGTTTTCTTTACGGATAAATAATGGAGATTCCCAAGTCACTTCCAGTCCTGAGTCTATCGATTCTACTCTTCCAACGACAAATTGTAAATCAACACTAGCGTGCACTACATCTCCAACCGCTAAAACTCGCTTTTGGAATGGAGAAATTGATAATTCTAGAGAACTCTTCTCGTGCTTTTCTAAAGATAACGGTATCGAAATCCCCTTATTCTTATCTTCAACTGCTGGATGAACAATTAGTGAACCGCCAGTTAGGTGGTCTTCCTTGGTATTACGTAATGCGATTCCGACTCTGTCTCCAGCCACCGCTTCTTCAACATCGTCATCCATAACTTGCAGACTCTTGACCGTACCAGGACCTTCTGCAGGGAGTAACTGCAATTCGGCGTGAACGGATACTGAGCCAGCTTGTACATATCCAATCGCAACCAATCCGATTCCTTTGACATTGAAATGTTGATCTATTGGCACAACTAGAGGCTCTTTCTTAGCAGACTCGAGATCTACTGAAATCTCATCCATCAATCCGTATAGCGCTTCTCTTAATTCGATGCCATCAGTGCCGCATTGCTTCCATCCTGAAAGACCGGCTTGAGCCATGAAACCCTTTACTTGGTCTTCATCAATCCATTCACCATCTGCAGGATTAATCACGAAAATTCCTTTTTCTATTCCTGCGGAAGCGAACCCTACAAGCACTTCTCCAAATGTTGCATCAACGCCTGTGACTTCGATTAGTCCAACTCTTGCAGCACATAATGAATTGAAGAATGGACGGATTCTTTCAGGCATTTTAGCTGGACGGATGATAGAAAGAATTCTTGCACCATCCGGTCCCGACTCCTTGTTGACGTAGGTGTGTACATCTCGCTGATCTGTGGCCTTGGCAATAGATTTGGCCAAGTCGTCACTACCAACCATTGCGATATTGAGTACGGTCATACCTCTGCGAGTTACGACCTGTTCTTGAGCATGCTGCAATCAAGAAGTCTTGGAGATTCGTCTGAACTCCTTTAACCTCAAATCATATTCATCAATCGACAAATTCCTAATTCTTTCTGTGCCAAATGTTTCGATAGTAAAGGATGCAGTAACTGTTGAATGAACCAAAGCTTCTGCTAATTCATCATAACCAACTGAGCCATTCCCCTGAGTCAAAAACTGTGCCATTGCTCCTGCAAACGAGTCGCCGCAGCCAGTGGGGTCTGTCAAGTTGAGTGTTGGATAAGCAGGCATCGAAATCAACCCATCAGGATGTAATGCCAGCACGCCATGTTCACCTCTCTTAACGACTAGAATACCGCCTTCTTTCATCTCAAGTACTTTTTTTGCAGCACGTATTAGGTTGTCATCTGAAGCAAGCATTCTGACTTCACCATCATTCAATACAACGATATCAACTTTCTTAATTACATTCAATAACTCATCATGAGCAATATTAATCCATAAATTCATCGAATCCAATATCGATAGCCTCTGCACATCGGTTTGTGACAATACTGACGATTGTAAAGAAGGGTGTAAATTAGCACACATTAGCACCTTTGGTTTAGTGTGGGTTGCTGGGACCTTAGGATGGAAATGCTCAAACACATTGAGATGTGTTTCATGTGTTACAGCCTCTGACATGTCTCCATGATAGGACCCTTTCCATCTGAATGTTTGACCATCACTAGTTTCGATTCCGCTAATCTCTAAGCCTGATTCGGTATACCAATCAAGATGTTCTGATTTGAAATCATTTCCAATAACTCCAACCAATGAAACTCCATTACCTTGCATTCTCCTCATGTGGAATGATGCCGAAAAGCCACCATATGATGCAGAACCGCCTAACTCATCATCCCTAGAACCCAATGGTGTTTCCAAAGAATCGTAGGCCAAACTGCCAACTATAAGAACATCCATTCAAATCATCCCAGTAGGTCTTGATGCTCATCGATATATGCAATAGTGATGTCCCCAGCGAGGAAATCCTTCTCATCCATAATCCTTCTATGAAGCGGAATAAGATGATCCACACCTGTGATTATGGTTTCATCGAGAGCCGTTCTCATACGGCGTATTGCAGATTCTCTATCTGGACCCCATGCTAGTAATTTAGCCAGTAGACTGTCGAAACAACCAGGCATCTCATACCCTGGGTGTGCATGTGTGTCACATCTAATACCAAACCCAGATGGGAAATGACATTCCCAAATCCGACCAGGTGATGGAACGAAATTTGTGGTGTCCTCTGCATTCAACCGACATTGGATTGCATGGCCACGAATCACAATATCATCTTGAGTGAGCGGTAGGCTTTCACCCTGTGCAACTCTAATTCCTAACTCAACTAAGTTGTAACCTGTTATTAATTCGGTAACAGTATGTTCGACTTGGACACGAGGATTAACTTCTAAGAAGTAAAAATCACCGTTCTTATCTCGCAAGAATTCGAATGTTGCAAGACCTTTGTAACCAACAGATTCGGCTCCTGCACATACTAAAGCACCAACCTCAGCCCTCTTTTCATCTGTTAACCAAGGCCCTTCTTCCACAAGTTGCTGATGTCGTCTCTGGATAGAACAAAACCTTTCACCAAAGTGAATTGCATTCTTCCCATCACCCAAAACCTGGAACTCGACGTGTTGTGCACCTTCGATATATTTCTCGACGAAAACTCTGTCATCACCGAATGCTGATTTTGCTCGACTTTGACACAGTTTTAGAGCGCTTTCAAATTCGTTTTCTTGGTTGACGATTTGCATTCCTATGCCTCCACCACCGGCTGCTGCTTTGATTATCACGGGATAACCAATTTCATCTGCTAATTTACTGGCAACTTCTGCCGTAGAAATCGGTTCACTGCTTCCTTTGGCAGTAGGAAGACCTGCTGCTTCCATTGCAGCTCTTGCTTCGATCTTGTCACCTAACAGTGTAATGACATTGGCTGCAGGTCCAATGAAAGTTATTCCTTCTTCCTCAAGACGTTTTACGAAATGTGCATTCTCTGCCAAAAAGCCGTATCCTGGATGAACTGCATCGCAATCCATATCTTTTGCAGCTTGTACTACTGCTTCGATGTCCAAATATGAATCTAAAGGATTTGCTCGCATTATAGGATATGCAATATCCGCCATTTGAACGGGCAGCGATAGACGGTCTTCCCTGCCGTGAATAATCGCTGCTTCAATGCCCATATCTCGAAGCGCCCTGAGGATTCTCAGTGCAATCTCGCCACGGTTCGCAATTAGCACACGCTTGAATGCCATGAGAGTGTCCACCCGCACCTATTCTATGATGAAAGCGGTCGTATTGGGTCTGAAACTGCCAATTTACAACCCCGGAAACCGGAAACGAATTGGCCGATATTTGCTAAAAACCTGAAACTCATGGGGTTCCCTTATAGCCTACCCAAACAATTCGAAAACATGGCCGATGATACAAACACGGGTGCAGCCACTGTCGAGCGATTGGCAGGCAGAGACCTAAATCAAGATGGGAGAGTAGTGAATCTAGTTATTTGCGGAAACTCAAGATTTTATGACTATGAATGGTTAGAAGAACAGTTAGAACAGTGGATTAAATGGAACTCCCACCCCGATCTAATCATCATTGGAGGCGCTAGCGGTGTCGACTACTTAGTCGAAAGATGGGCTAACAATCATGCGATACCAATGGCTATTTTCTCCGAAGCGTGGAATGAACCAAGAAAAGGATTAGAAGACACTGGTAGGCCAGAAGCATCACCAACATTAGGTGATAAAATGCTAGAACACGCCACTCACTTAATTGCATTCCCGGGCCCTAAATCAAAGTGGACTACCATTATGATTAAGCGCGCACGCGAGTTAGGCATTCCTGGTGTTGAAGTACCAACTCCTCCTGAAGGTGAAGCGTGATCAATATACGTCACGTAAGTAACGCTTCTCTTCCCTCATCATCGTCTTCTCGATGAAGTGAGTGGCATCAGCTTCCGACATTCCACCGTGTTCGATTGCAATATCAATTAATGCACGGTGTACGTCCTTTGCCATGTAGGTCTTATCACCACAGATGTAGAAGTAAGCACCCCTTTCGAACCACTCCCATACTTCTGCACCATGCTCTTTGAGTCTGTGTTGAACGTAGATTTTCTCTTCTTGGTCACGGGACCATGCTGTAGTAAATTGGTAGAGATGGCCTTCATCGAGCCAATTTTCAATTGTTTCTTGATAATAAAATTCAGTCTTAGAAGATTGGTCACCAAAGAATAGCCAATTTTTACCACTCCCACCGTCATGGACACGTTGTTCCATGAATGCAGGGAAAGGTGCGATTCCGGTACCTGGACCAACCATGATAATATCTGTAGATTTGTCAGCAGGCAGAACGAATGATTTCGTTGGAGACATGAATACTCCGACATCTGTCTTGTTTACTTCAACTTCATCAGCTAAGTAAACTGTACAGAGGCCACCACGATCCCGGCCATGATGAGAATAGCGCACTATCCCGACTGTTAACTCGACGAATCCAGGGTGAGCATCGTGGCTGCTAGCAATAGAGTACAAGCGTGGTTTGAGTTTGTCGATTACTTCTACAAACTCTTGCGGAGAGTAATTTACATCGAAATCTTTCATGACATCGATATAGTCACGTGACCAAATATAGTCCTCCATGGCTTTACCATCTGTTGTTAGATTCTCTACCCTACCCATTGGGTCATCGCCAGGAATAGATGGTAGAAGTTCGGTACTCGGTGACGAATCATCATTCATCCAACCTGCCCCTTCACCAGCAACAGATTCTCTGTATCTATCAATCATCTTGACTGTGATTCTCATTCCACTCGACGTGACCTTCTCGGTTAGGGAGTTCACGAATTTCTTGTTGACACGATGGATTTCAAAGTCCATTTTCAGCGCTTCTTTAATCGTCCTTTCACCATTGTGAGTAGTAACCATATCTTCGCTGTTCCAGCCAGCAGTCTCGATTAGTAAATCGACGGTATCCTCTGGATTTTCAGCGAGCACGCCTAATGCATCTCCGACTTTGTAATCTAATCCTGAATCTCCTAAATCGAAAACTACGTGGCGGGTCTCTTTCCGAGAACCTTCACCGTTCAAGACATAGCATTCGGTAATCTTAGATTGGTACGGATTTTTTGCGCTCCAGTTGGCCATAGGGTACACCGACATGCCGCCCACCTGAACCGGATAGATGAATGTTAGGTGCGATGATGTCTTAGAGTTGAAGTACCTGCAATCGCACATGGTAGTAGTTGATTTGCTTGGCAGTGGCAATGCATTCCTCCCTTCGGGAAGGCTTCACTCATTCCTAGTAATCGACAAACACATCATCATTGATTGCCCGCCAACCGCCTTAGCAAGTTTGCGAATTGCAGGGATTAGCCCTGCCGATATCGACACCATTCTGATCACACATGTTCATGGGGACCACGTGTTTGGATTCCCATTCCTACTTCTGGAAAGAAAATATATTTCAGACAGAGAGGGTTTGAAGCCACTTACAGTCGCCGGCTCTAAGGGTGTCAGAGATAGGCTAACCCACCTATGTAATCTAGCATACCCTGGTTCCTTAGAAGAAATCATTGAGAGTATTAACTGGGTAGACACTCCTGAAGTTGAAGGGTGGGAAATGGAGAGGTTCGAGGTTCTACATGACCCAGAAGTGGACCCTCACGGTTGGATGCTAACTAATGAGCAGGGTTGGTCAATGATACATTCAGGAGACTCTGGGCCGTGTGAAGAACTATGGAACCGAATTGGGAAATGTAAATTCGTAGTCGTTGAAATGGGAGTCCCTGAGTATGTTCAGACTGAACACCATCACAAGCCAAGCGACATTAATGAATTAGCCAATAAATTCCCTCAAACTAAATTTGTCATAACACATACATACATTGATTCAGATTATAAGATTCTTACCAAAGAGGTCCCCATTTTCCCTGAAAATGTAATCCACGGTGAAGATAATATGCGATTTGAGCTTGATTCAGTTGGCTCAATATGTTAGAATAAAATACCTAAAAAATAACAACATGGTGCAATTTTTTTAGTGTGCCCTAAAAAACAGGCATCGGCTGAACGATCTCAGATGACAGGAAAAATTGTTCACTGAACTTTTGTATTATTATATTCGAATGCATGAATTAATATTTTCTCTCAAAATGCCTGCTGATTAAAAAAAACTAGCCCCGGCGGACAAGATAAAAATACACTCTACAGTAGGGCCTTTTTATATCATAATAGCCGAAAAGGTTGCACCCTTTTTATACCCCCAATTGGTTTGAGTTATGTTAGCAAATCCTCACTATACTGGGGTGGGTTGGGACTAGACTTATATGGCGGACTCGGACTCCCCGTAGGCATCACGCATGATGTGGGCCGGGCATTCAACCAGCATAACAAAATAGAGGAGGTGTTATTTTTTGACGAGAAATATTTTCGATGGAATTCTCAACCAGAAGACTCTATTTGTTCAGAAAGAAGTACTGCGCCACACTTACCAACCGGAATCTCTACCTCACCGTAATGAAGAAAGAGACCAACTTTCATTCAATCTAGTGGAGGCTCTCAAAGGGCACATTCCTTCAAACATGATACTGTATGGTGTAACTGGCGCTGGAAAAACTGCGGTGACTAGGTATGTTTGCGACCAACTTCAACGTAAGGGCGAATCTATTGGAAGATTTGTCCACCCGGTAATGGTCAATTGCCGCCAGATAGATACTCAATACAGAGTATTATCTCACCTGGGTAATGCATTACTCGAAGATCATGAGAAGGACGAGATTCCATTCACCGGCTGGCCAACTGACAGAGTGTTCTCTGAATTGGTAAAGCGGATGAACATGCGCGGAGGCGTATATGTGCTAGTATTGGATGAAATAGACCATCTAGTAAAGAAGGCTGGTGACGATCTTTTGTACAACTTAACTAACCTAAATGCAGAGTTAGAAAATGCAAGGGCTTGTGTAATTGGGATTTCCAATGATCTAAAGTTCACCGATTTCCTTGACCCAAGAGTCCGTAGTAGACTCGGCCAGCAGGACATTGTGTTCAACCCTTACAATGCAGAACAGTTACAGGACATTCTACGCTCACGTGCTAAACTTGGAATTAATAGTGAAGCGATTGGGGCTGGAGTGATTGAATTGTGTGCAGCTCTGGCAGCTCAAGAACACGGTGACGCACGTTGTGCGCTCGACCTATTGCGCGTATCTACTGAAAAGGCGGAGCAAGAAGGTGTTGACGTTGTTGAGCAGAATCATGTTCGAATAGCACAAGCACAAATAGAATCTGACCAAGTAACTCCAGTGATTAGAACTCTGCCTACTCAACAAAAGTTGGTTCTGGCCTCAGTATTGATCAACGAAAAGAATGGCTTGAGAAATATCCAGACTGGGGAGGTTTACCACATCTACAAACAGGCATGCACCCATATCGGGCAGCAGTTCCTAACTGCAAGAAGAATTTCAGGAATTATTTCCAATCTTGACATGCTGGGTTTGGTCACTGCAAAAACAATCTCTAGGGGCAGGTACGGAAGAAGTAAGGAAATCAATTCATGCATTCCAACTAACATCGACCCGTGTGATGTAATGGCAAAAGCAGAACCTACTCTTACAGAGGTTTTCTCAGCAAAGTACCGCCATCAAAGTCTACTTTGATTCGTTCACAGCCAGTTCAAGGCTATGCCAAGACTCTTAAACGCGTCCAAGGTCGAACGGCGCATGAGCACTGATGTTGAGAATGAAAAGAACGGTATGTTCGAGATTCTGACACAACCCTCGAAAACCTTGGCAACATGGTATCTCTGGTTAGGTGGCCTTGGATTGTTCCTTGCAGCACTGAACCTTACAAACAATATTCATCCAAACTACCACGTATCTTGGGGGGGAGTTCTAACCTTCGAATATACTAACAACGCATTCGGAGACAAAGATACTGCTGCTGCATTCGCTGTAGGAGATGCAGTATTCATCGCATTTTGTGCAGGAATGGCTGCCCTAGGAATCCGCTCACTAACTGGAGATGACGGAATTGGAGAATGGGCAGTATCAATGTTGACTAACAACTGGTACAACGATCTAGTTGAAGCAGGTAATGGAGGATGGTCTCTAATTATTGGAACCTGGTCAATGCTAGGAAGCGTTCTATTCTACTTCTACTGGGGAATCACTTCCACAGCATGGATTGACCCTGGTGTCTATTCATGGTCAATCGCAATGATGGCTGTTGGATTAGCTCTACGCATGCTCGCATCTGTTGAGCAAGAAGAGTGATCAGTGTCCATTTCGACGCAGTATGGCGTCGAAGTAACCCTGTATAATTCCAATCCATAGTGTCAACGACCATGAAATTAATACGAAAAATGGTTTAATTCCGTTCTTTGGTAAGTGACTTCTAATGAATGAAGATGCCCAAAATAATGGAAGAAGGGAAAGCAATAGCACTTCTCTAGATAATGCATAGTAAGCTGAATTAGCATTAATCTCATTGTAAGAAAGTAAATTCCCGACGTATAACGAGATACCAAATGCCCCCATTACTAGTAAAGGAACCATCCACAAAACAATCCAAGAAGAGCCGATAAAGTCGTGCTTGACGCCTTTGTATCGGCGATGAATTCTGACGTGCGCCCTAGCATCTCTTCTTCGCTTATGCAAAAACCTGCCAAGACCTGTTTCAGGAATATGATTTACTACAGCATTGGGAGTGTATACAATAGTTCCACCATTCTGAACTAACTTCAGTGAAACTTCCATGTCTTCAGCATGGTACCAAGAAGGGTCGAACCCACCTACTGAGCGTAATTTCTCTGTCATAAACATCGAACAAGGACCGTTTGCTAATTTCGTACTACGTGGGCGAGAACGATATTTCGATTCAATCTCTACCGACCTAATTCGTGAGATCACATCTTCTGCTTGCCCAAATACAGTCCGTCCTGTTACTGCGACTACCTCTTCCCCATCTCTGGACCTTGAGACTTCAAGCATTCTTTCTATCCAATCCTTTTCTGGTCTAACATCAATATCAGTGATTGCAAACCAATCACCATTTGCGGCGTCTAATGCAGCCATTCTACCTGCCGATAATCCAATAGCACCCTGATTGATGACCGTTACTAATTCATGCCCAGCCCATTCTTTGACCTTGTCTTGACTTCCATCACTGGAACCGTCATCAACTAAAATTATCTCAATAGGGCTGTGGCTTTGATTGACTAGTGAATCAATGCAACCATCAATCCAATCAATACCATCTCTAACACAAACAGCAACTGAGACAAGGGTCATTCTTTCACCTCGAATCTGGACAACAATCCTCTACATTGTTCCTTGGCCGCGAGACTTGTGATTCTGAGAACGACTCCTTTACCTGGCTGACCGTAAATTACGTTGGTTCCTAATGGAGCTAGCAAGTGTACAATGATGGGGGCAAGATCTTCTTCACCATCAACCTCGATACAAGTGGTTTGGTCGTTGTGCAAAGCAGCGTTTATGGAATCGATAAGTGATGGCGTGATTGCACCTGCCGGATTATCAGCCTTTAGCAGAATATCAAATGAAGATAAATCGACTTTTTCAATTAGTTCACTCCTCTTAGTCATTCCATCAACTAAACCAATGTCTGGAGTCACGCCCATCTCAAGAAGAGTCTCTACACTTACATCTCCTACTGCTATAATTCCGCCTGGAGCAATATTCTCCATTGCAGCAGACATCGCAACCTCTGGTGATTGCTCCGGTCCGAGGAATAGTTCCCCTGCAGGTTCTTTTAATTCCGAATCTAAACCTCTGTGGAATAGATAGGTCTTACTTCTATCCGACTCTTTCAACCATTGCTTACCATTTTTATCAATGAGGCCTGCCCTGATTCTAGTACTGGAAATTATTCCACCAGCCTCATCTAGTGTATGAGATACCTCAATGATTTCAAGCGGGAGTAGGCCGTTGTTCAACCTAATTTCGTTTATTGATTGACAATTACTCAGTGTTTCAGGAGTACAGATGATACCATCACAGTCTTTCCTTATGGGAGCAGGGCCCAAGTTATCTTCTAATTCGTGAGTTGTAATTCGCTCATCTGCCCAAGAAAGTATTGCTTCTCTACGGTCTTCAAAGGATTGTAAGAATGGTGATTTGGCAGCAGACATCGTATCATTTGTGATCCAAACTTCAACTAATTCAGCAACATCAAGTGCAGTAAGAAGTAATTCCTTGTGGCCGTCGTGAAACCTATCGAAGGTGCCGCCTACTAAGCAGCGTTCCAACTTCGCCATACTATCGACTGTATTTGGATGGCTATTCAATGAATCGCAAAGAAAGCTGTGCCCCGACCCGTAACAGCCCCTGTCACAGTCTCCTCGGGAGCTTGACCCAGGGTCAGGGCTTATCTGTGCAGCCGGTTGGTTGTCTCACTCTCATACTCTCGTCCAGCGAGGACCCATTACCGACCACATTGTCCATCGGTTTGCATCAGAGGTCATTCTCCGAGGAGTCACCCTGGTCTTCGTCGATGGCACGTGGCCGCTATCATTGGTATCGCAGTTCACTGAGCGGACGCTCTCCGTGCGATGTTGCATGTGCGGCCAATTGACTCTCAAAGCCCATCATTGTTGAAACCGTCGGTGTAGAGCAAGATGTATTTCTTGATTGAAATCAGTAGTCAATGGCGGCTCAGGCATCTGTTTTTGGAATAGCCAACCTGCTAATGGGTGGCTTTTTCCCGAAACTGGAGGTCTTCCTTCTTCTGCCGCATTTAGAGCCTCGACTACATCCTCTAACGAATCTGTCCCAATACCTTCGGGCATGTGGTGAACAAGAACCAAATCTTCCGCTTTCAAATCTTGCTTGAACAATATTGCAGCCCAAGGTAAGTCCAGTAGAGAAAGTGCTGAACGGCCTAAGGTTGATGACACGCACATCAATAACCAGGATGTTGAATGCTTTTCCCATAATGAAAAATGGACATCTTCCATGATTCCCAAAACATCTTCGCGCTCGAAGTTGTCTTGATTCAATAACTTACTATGATGAGGACATGCCACTACT
>JAACDL010000152.1 GCA_009936765.1 Methanobacteriota archaeon | reverse complement strand
TCAAACATTATTTCTGGATGTTTTGCAACCAACTGAAAAATCAGGGTTTTCTTCCATAGCCTCTAAGGTTGCATCTAGAAGATCATCTTCTGCAGACCTAGGTGCCACTCCTGCATCTCTCCAGGCAACCGATATCATCAAACCATCATGAATGAAAGATTCAACTTGATGTTGTTCAATTGAAATGTCTCTTGGATTTAGATGCATACCTTTTTTCTCAGACTTTTGAATCGCTTCTTTTGCAGTCCACACTCTAATGGCTTGTTTAGGATTGGATCTTAGCCAATCTAATTCTTCACCCTTAGCCATCATATCAAACGCATTTTCTTGAATGCCCCTATCACTAGGCTCACCATCAATTCCAACCCAATATCCAGGCTCAATTAATGCACAGACAGCCCACTCACCTGAGTGACCTAAACTGATATCTGGTAATGGGTGATTCATCCAAACTCCATCTAACCAAGATAGATAGGGAGCCCTTTCCTCAGTTCGTAAAACTTCGATTAAATCGATTGGAATGCTCCATTCAGCAAGGCATTCTTCGAGTAGTAATCGCCCTGTATTGTGGTCTGCTAGACGTTTGTTGGACGCTCTTGGAATAACATCTGCAAGATTGCTCGAACACTCTTCGATTCTCTTACGAGCAATTAGCATGCGTGGACCCTTTGGAGGATCCATTTTCTCCATCTAATCACCTCTCAAGAGTGAATCTTTGGTCTTCAGAAACTTCGCCCATAGCCTTGAGGCGTAATCCCTTGAGAGAGATTACAGGAGCATCATCATCGCCAACTATTACTACATCATGGACAGTTATTCCTGCATCTTCCGTAGCTTGCTTTATTGAACGTACTCGTAACCTCTCATCTGCTTCTGGAACTCTTAACATTGTAGACCACTCTATTCCAATAGGCAGACTAGAGAACCCTTCACTTTCCATTGCAGCCAATCCAGCATTTTGGAATCCTGCCTCAATCAGCATAGGTAGTGCATCAAGGAGGACTTCTTCTCCTTCTGATTCCAAAGCAAATTGGTCAGTTGCTGGTAATTGGTGGCGCATTAGAGCGATTCCATCCACGCCATTCTCTACTCCTCGTAGAACACCGCCATGAGACTGGAATCTCGGACCATGGAAGTACCTCAGATAGATGAAACTGGAATGGTGCATTAACTCGCCGTCTGCAGGTGTGCCAATTGCAGGCAGTGCTTCGATTTCTGATTGTAAGAAGGTGCTCAAGTCATCGCTAGAAGCCACTAGTCTAACCTTTGCTTGGTGGTGCAATCTAGGTTCACCGAATACTTCTCCCTTCGAGCTTACCAAATCAGAAACTAATCGGCAACTTACCCAAGAGATATCCCCTTCGGTGTTTTCCAAATTAGCTTCAACTCGAACAGTCATTGCAGCTTTCATAATCTTGACAGGTAGACCGAACGACACATCTTCGAAACCAGCGATACAATATCCTGGCATCAACAATAATGAGTTTTCAGCAAACATTTCCATGGCCATTACACCAGGATGGTATGGAACTCCGTCAATTGCATGGTCAACTAAGAACGGATGGTCCTGAACTGAAAGAGTACATTGAGAGACCAATGACTTACCTTCATCTAAAGAGACTAATTTGTCGATTAATGGGAAGCGTCGAGGATCTGCGATTGATGCTGCCATTTCAGCAGACAACTTTAGTGGGGCCTCTCTGAATGAATCAAAGCGGTCCATCAATCCTAGAGAGCCACATCCAAGGACTCTTCTTTTACCACCAGCAAGTGCTTCTCCAACGAAGATTTCAACTCCATCCTCTACAGATAAAGTCTCAATTCCTGCAGATTCAAAGACTGCTTCAATTGAACCTCTAGTAGCCATTCCGACATCTCGCCACCCTGTCCATCCAATGGCTACTGCTCTACAATCCCCAGTTGCTGTAAGTCTAGCCATTTCAGCATCTAGAATTGAGTTGGCTGCTGCGTAATCGGTTTGTCCACCGTTTCCAAACCTTCCAGCCACACTGGTGAAGGCGCAAGCGAATCTCAAAGAGTCGCCTGCAACAGAGTATAGAGACTTCCAACCATCAACCTTGACTCTTACAATCAAATCAAATGTGCTCCATTCTTTGTCTGCAACTAGTTTGGACTCTTCAAGTCCTGCACCGTGAACGATTCCAGTCACAACTCTTCCGCTCACTGCGGCGCTAATACTACTAGAATCAGTAACGTTTGCTGAATGGTATTCAGCATGATTACCACTACTTTCAATCTCACTGATAGTGCGGTAGATATCCATACTGCGAGTTAGCTTTGTCCAAGCATTATTCCATTCAACCATGGTAACCTTACCTGTTTCAGATTCTGAAATTAGTGACTCTCTAAGTTCCATCTTTCGTGTATTGAGTTGCTCATCAGTCCAATCCAACCATGATGCTGTTTCTTCATCGAGTTTGCTTCTGCCCAATAACAAGAATGTCGCTCCTGCGCCTTTACTTGAATTGGAAACACCAATAATCGATGCTGCAGTAACTCCAGAGCCTCCACCGCTTACCAGCCAGATATCATCTGATTGTAGTGGTTTAATTTCTTCAACCAGATCTTCTGCAAAACAGACTAGAGTCCATCTTCGACCATCTCGGTCGATTCCGATTTCAACATCTCCACCTGAATTGAACATATCATCCTCGATGGTCTCTGCGGCTGCTGCTGCATCGATAATCAATTCAGGATGTAAATCTAAAGCTCTGCATCTAATATTTTCACGTTCAAATGCATATGACTTGGTAACCCCACTTGCACCGCAGGCTAGTGCGTTAAATCTGTCACTACGGTTGCCATGTCTTCCATCAATAGCAGTAACACTGCCAACTATTCCTGCAGAAATCGCACCTAATTGTGAATCTAATCCTTTCAATAGTCCAAACCAAGATTGTGCTGCAAGTGCTACTTGATTTGAAGGCCCTTCAGATTCCCATGAACTTCCCGTGAGGGACAAAGGAGCCAAGTGGATAATTCCTCCAACGCCACTTATTCTCGAACATACTTCTGCGATTTGCTCTTCGCTGTTTGGATTTGCCCTGAAGGTATGTCCAGATAATTCCTCTTGCTCAGTCACTGACTTAGCGCCAAACTCGAAACCAATTTTGGCAACTGAAAGTCCCTTTTCACTGAGTCGTGTTGCTAATGCATCAGCGACTCCCCAACTGTCCTGTGTAATGACAATTGTTCCACCAATTGGCAGACCTTCAGCCACTGCAGGGCAGGGCTCCACCTCAACTTGCCATCTCCTAGTCGAAGACTTCTGAGGTGATTGAACTGGTGTTGAAGGTACTACTGTTTCAGGTGTAGGATTTGCTAATACCTCTGGTGCAGCGATTGGTTCTACCACTGTTGGCTCAGGTGCACTTCCACCTTTCATTTTCTGAATGTATGCAACGAAATGGTTCAATGTCGGGTGATCGGATAGAACGAAGTCTTCGTCAACTGGTAGAGAGAAGATTTCTCTGACATCACCCATGATTTCGGCTTGCTTTACGGTATCAATTCCAAGTTCGCCTTCTAAGTCTTGGTCCATCTCAATAAAGTCGTCAGGATAACCTGTGTGCTTTACAACAACTCCAATCAATTTTGGCTGAATGTCTCCACCATCACCAGACGGAATAGGTGCAGTGGCTGCAACTGGAACTGCTTCAACAACCGGCGTAGGTGTTACCGCAGGTGTAGATGATACAACTGCAGGACTAGATACTACCCCACCTGTCATTTTCTGAATATATGCGACAAAGTGATTCAGAGTAGGATGGTCTGATAGAACGAAGTCTTCGTCGACTGGAAGGGAGAATATTTCTCTAACATCTCCCATGATTTCGGCTTGCTTTACAGTATCAATTCCAAGTTCGCCTTCTAGATCTTGATCCATCTCAATGAAGTCGTCAGGATAACCCGTGTGCTTTACTACAATTCCAATCAATTGGGGCTGTATATCGCCTACATCTGCGGAAGGCGATGACGCCTGAATCACGACTTCTGCTGGAACTTCCACAACAGTTTCGATTACTGGCTGAACTACAGGAGTCGATGCAGGGGTTGCTGCAGGAGTAGGTATGTCTCCTCCTTTCATCTTGTGAATATATGCAATCATGTGGTTGAGGGTTGGATAATCTGACAGAATGAAGTCTTCATCGACAGGTAGTTCGAACAATGTCCTAATATCAGCCATAATCTCTGCTTGCTTCACGGTGTCAATTCCTAATTCCCCTTCTAAATCTTGGTCTAATTCTACGAAGTCTGCTGGATATCCAGTGTGGTTTACTACTACTTCAATTACAGCAGGAGTGATGTCGCCGGCTACTGTGACTGCTGCTGGTTTCACAACTACTGGCTCAGTTGCAGGTTCTGGTACTGCAACTGGTTTCGGTAGAGTTTCTACAACAACTGGGACTACAGGAGGTGCTGCATGCTGAGCTACAGCATATTCATCTCCCTGTATACCGCCGTGTAGATTGTTATCACCATCAACATAGGCGACTAACTTATTCTGAAGTATTCTTAGTTCAACATTTGATGTACCTGCAATAGATTGGTTCCAAGTTAGTAACTTCTGCCTATCTATTCTGTCACCAGTATAATCACATTTACGAACTAGTGAAAGTCCGATTTGACTGCCGAACCCTGCTGCGAACCTCATCCCGTATTTCAGGTTAGAATAACTTCCACCCTTAGATAGCGTCAGGTTTCCAAGTTCTGAGTCCACTTCTTTATGATTTGCAATAGGAGGAATCCTTCCCGTCATTAATCCATAGAACATAGATGCATCTTCGATTCCAACACCCATTGGATGCCCTGTGAAACCTTTGGTGTTAGCAATAACAATCGAATCCGTACTTGCTCCGAATGTGTCCCTCAATGCCTTAACTTCTGCCTGTGCAGAACCTCCTCTTGCAGGAGTGAATGTTTCGTGAGAGAAGAATGCTGTATCTGGTGCCATGATGTGACGATCTAATCCCCATCGTTCTTCCATTTCTCCGATGAAGGCATCAACGGTTGAAGCAACGTGCTCAACATCTAACCTCGTACCATGGAAAGCAGAGTTTGCAATCTTAGTTCCAAGAAGTTCAGCCATAGGTTGAACTCCTCTTTCATCAGCCTGTGATTTCCTCTCTACAACGAATGCTGCAGCGCCCATTCCAAGAATTAGTCCGTTCCTGCGACGGTCGAATGGAAGCGCTGTTTCTTCGACTACATTGTTAGTAGCGGCAGCTCCGCTTGCTGCGAAACCAGAACCTATCCATTCCCATAAATCGTCTCCAGTAACATCATCCGCGGAGATGATAACCACGCGGTCACAACGATCAGTAGCAAGCCAATCTTCAGCAACACCGAAAGCAGCAGTAGCAGATGCACAAGCCAGATTGATAGTAGTATTAGGACCTCTAATTCCGACGTGTTGTGCGAATTGTGAATGACCCATATTCAATATCTGGAATAAATAACGGCGGTCGAATCGGCCTTCACCATCGTCTCCGTTAACCTTAGCGTGATGAGCAGCCATTTGATGTCCTGCGAAACATGAAGCGAAAACAATACCAGTTCTATCTCTGTAAGCAGATGGCATTTGCCATGAACGAATCAGTCGTAATCCACCTTTTCCAACTTGTTCAACCGGACTTAGTGGAATCCCTGCGTCTTTGAGAGCAATTAATCCTGCAGCACATGCAAGTTGTGTTGCTATATCCCATGCTGCTGCGATTTTAGCATCGATTCCAAATTCTTCTGATGGATTGAATGCAGATTTGATTCCTGCAAGTTGAGGTATGTCCCCGAATTCTGTAGCAGCATCCATTCCAACACTGCCGTCCCTTCCTTTGATTAGGCGGACAATGTTCTTGTCGAGCAATCTCTGCTTGTAGTCATCAGTAACTTCACTGATACAGGTTTCACCTCTGACTAGTTTCTCGAAGTTACCTTCATCGAACACACGCTCGCCTCCAGGTAATCCAAGAGAAATTCCTGTAATCACGAATGGGTCTTCATCTCTGTCATCGTATTTTGTAGAACGATTTTTACTTCCCATCGATGGCGCTGCTGTGATCCATCTTGTGATGTCCGATGGAGTCTTTGCCACAGTGATATCCCAATCTGGGTCTGTGCTGCATCTCGCATGAACAGATGATACAACTACTTGGATTTGGGAATCATCCATTCCAAGTACAGCCCTCATGTCTACATTACCTTGACAGAACTTAGCAGGATATCCAGATTGTGCGGCGATTAGTTCACCAACTAATGCTATCTTAGCAGCATCTGGGTCTACATATTTTTGAGTCGATTGAACTACAGTCTTTGTAACGACATCTCCGCCTTTAGATGGCAAAGGTCTGCTTCTCTCTTTGAGAGGAGTTGCAGGTGCTGTTACCGAATTGCTGGCTTCGATTGGACCTGCTTTGAAGGCCTCTGTAAGATGAGGACTATTACGTCCTGGCCAATCAGGAATTCGACCTGCAAGAGCAAGAGTTCCAATTGCTGAAAGGAATGTTGAGATTCCTCCTGCTTTCGGATGATTGGTCATAATTGGTAGAGCTGCTCTACCTTCGAGGATTTGAGATGCGAACACTGTTAGTGCCCTCTTAGGTCCAACTTCGACGAATATCCTTGCACCTGCTTCGTACATAGTATTGATTTGAGTTGTCCACTCAACGCTAGATGCCATTTGAGGCGCTAACTTAGACAGCACTGCGGATTTAGAATCACTGCCGTCATCCATGGGATACCAGCCACCATCTACATTGCTTGTTATAGGAATACTAGGCCAACGAATATCTAACCCTTCGAGGAATCTACGTAGCGGCTCGTTAGCAGGAGCCACTATTCTGGAGTGGAATGCGTGGCTAGTGGCTAATGCCACACACTGGAAACCTTCTGCCTCAAATCTTGACATCGCTTCTTTGACGGGTGCTGTTTCGCCAGCAATGACTGTCATCTTTGGTGAGTTCTTGTTCGCAGCAATTACATATCCATCAATCTCATCGATGATTTCTGCAATTCGCTCATATGGCGCAGTAACACTTGCCATCAATCCCTTATCATCAATCTCGACACTACCCATCTCGGTGCCACGTGCTGCTGCCGCTCTTAGCGCACCGTCCATGTCAAGAATCCCAGCGCTCATCAAAGCAGCGTATTCTCCCAAACTATGTCCGGCAACCATGTCAGGATTGTGACCATGAGAGTTTAATGCCGCTTCAATTGCTAAATCTGAGGTTAGCATTGCAGGCTGAGTATACTCGGTCTGCTTGAGTTTGTGCTCTGCTTCTTTTCTTTCTTCAGCAGATAGATTCTCACGAAGTACGAACGATGAGAGAGTCTCTCCATCCAGAACTTCAACCATTGTAATATCGGCTTTTTCCCAAACCTTTCCAACATCTGAATATCGATTGCTAAGGTCTAAGGTCATACCAACATATTGGCTCCCCTGTCCAGGATACATGTGAGCCACTTTGGCATTGGTTGGAAGTGCTGGTTCGTCACTGATCATAATTCCTTGACTCATCAGGAATCCCCATTTTTCTTTATCATCCATTGCCTTTACAGCCAAATCGGTTCGCTTACTCAATTCAGCCCAACTTGTAGCAGTAATAGCCATCCTAACCGAGTCACCTTCAGAGTACGACCAATGATCTTGAAGAGTAAAAGATAATCTCATCCCTCTTGGATCATCATCGAAGTTTGGACCACTGAATGCGATTGAAGTTAATTTGGACTTCACTGTAGCGATAGAGTCTCCAGATAATAATAACAATCCACCTTCTACCGATTTCAATTGTTCATGAGTCATTGTCGGCTTTGAATCCGATACAGATACACCAGCATATGCCTCCCAACGGCCATCCCACTCAGATACTAATTCAGCGTGGTATTGCGGGTCATATCCTTCGATTGCGACGTGGAAGTTTGTCCCACCGAATCCGAAAGCGGAGACGCCTGCTCGACGAGGATGAGATTTCGGTTCAGGCCAATCTCTTGCTTCAGTTGGAACGAAGAACGGGATCTCGCCCCATTCCACAGTAGGGTTTGGGGTTTGGAAACCTGCGCTAGGAGGTATTGTGCTATGGTATACCGAATTACATGCTTTCATTATTCCAGCAATACCTGCAGCCGCTTTCAAATGTCCAATTTGGCTTTTGACAGAACCTACGGCGATGTGGTCGCCACCATCAAGGCCATTCCAAAGTAAGGATAGAGTAGACAACTCAGTAGCATCCCCTACCTTGGTTGAAGTGCCATGGGCCTCAACTAGTTCAACTGTTGAAGGAGCGTATCCTGCTTGCGAATAAGCACGGCTAACCGCCTGAACTTGCCCTCTTTGACTTGGAGCTGTAATTCCTTTTCCTCTACCATCGGATGAACCCCCAACTCCACGAACTACCGCTTTGACATCATCGCCATCACGAATTGCATCTGAAAGCCTCTTGAGCAGTAATACTCCCGCTCCTTCACCCATAACGAAACCATTTGCACGTGCATCGAAAGGTGTTGAATGAGTTGCAGAAAGGGCGCCTATTGCACTGAATTTGGCAAATGTTGGAGCCTCCATGCAACGGTCTGTTGCACCAGCCAACATGTTATCCACTTGCCTTGTTTGCAGCAATCTGCATGCATCTAGTAATGCTGCCATTGAAGATGCACATGCTGCATCTGTCGAGTAATTTGGACCCTGAAGGTCGAGTAAATTGGCAACCCTGCCGCTAACAACATTCGCAAGTTCACCAGGCATTGTATCTTCATCAATACGTGGCTTTCCTTCACACATTTTTTCGACCATAGCATCTGCTTGTTCCGGAGTTGCTCCGTTATCGATTGCAATTTTACGCATCTCAGCACTATAGACTCGGATATTTGATTCAGAACGGTTTTCGCCGCCTAGAGCATTAGCAAAGATTACTCCTGTTCTTGCACGGTCTAGTGTTTTTCCATCATCGCCATAACCGGCATTCTCGATTGCATCAGCAGAAACTGTAACTGCCCACAACTGGCATGGATCTATTTGTGGCAAAGTACCAGGAGGTTGCCTCCATCTTCGCCAATCAAATTCGTAACCTTCGACGAATCCGCCGATTTTCGAATAGGTCTTCCCTTCTGTAATATTTCCTGGTGCGCCGTTTTCCCAGTAAATATCTGGATCCCATCGGCTTCCATCTACTTCTTTAATCGAGACATGTGCATCAATAATGTTCTGCCAGAACTCTTCGATACTTTTGGCATCTGGCATTAAAGCAGCCATGCCAATAACTGCGATCGGTTCAAATGGAGCCTGATTTAGACCATCGACCGGCTTTCCATTGGCAGTAGTAATTGTCATTTCTTCACTCCCCCATTATACTCGAAGGAACCATTGTAATCGAATATCCTGCATCAACGTGGATGCATTGTCCAGTAACACCAGATGACAGAGGACTTGCCAACCAGGTTGTACAACCTGCAACATCCGACTGTGTTACGTTTCTGCGAAGAGGTGAATTGTTTGCGACATGCTCTAGAATGTTGTCAAAGCCAGGAATTCCACTCGCAGCAATAGTACGAATTGGCCCACTGGAAATCGCATTGACGCGATGTCCTTCGGGTCCTAGATGGCAAGCTAATTCTCTTGTCCAGCACTCTAGGGCCGCCTTTGCCATACTCATTATTCCGTATGAAGGAACATGTCGAGTAGAAGCAG
>JAACDL010000151.1 GCA_009936765.1 Methanobacteriota archaeon | reverse complement strand
TGACCTTGTCCCTGACCTTGTCCTTGGCCTTGGCCTTCGCCTTCGCCTTGTCCTTGGTCTTCAGACTCGCCACCACCCTCGGTGCCACCATCGCCAGATCCTGCATTGGACTCCTGGAAATCAGGGTCATATGCGTCTGGGATACCGTCACCATCAGAGTCGCTGTATTCTCCGTCGTTAGGATCGGTTGGGTATTGATCGACATTGTCGTTCTTACCGTCGCCATCCGTATCGGCGTTGTTCGGGGTAGTACCCGCAGCGTACTCCTGAGCGTTAGTCAGACCATCACCATCTGGATCACCATTGGCGTCTCCGCCATTGGTTGGTGAGAGGCCGTTGTTGACCTCCCATCCATCAGGTAAACCGTCACCATCGCTGTCGGCGTTGTTCATGTTAGTACCTTGGTTCTGTTCCTCAGCGTTGGTTAAACCGTCACCGTCCCAATCGGCGCCACCGTCAGATGGGTCGAGAGGGTCAGATCCGTCACCGCTAACTGCACTAAGTGCAGATACTGCGAGGAAGAGTGCCACAAGCATGCTTACAATTTTTCTGTTCATTTTCATTTCATCTCCTGTTTTTTATCTAAAGATAGAGAACCCGCTGTTCTCTCTTTCCAAATCAAATGCGCAGCATGGCTGGGCGTCTTGGTTCGGGAGTGATACGGAGCTAACGCTAATTTCGTTAGTTTTTTTAACTGGAAAGAAGGATTCTGCACTGTCGTTTTGACGGCCTGCAAGCACGGCTGTTAGGCTTGCAGTGTTGCTTTTTTGTCCTTCTCTAACTATTTGTTCCAGTTCCTCCGTATTCATCGTTTTTCACGGGTCAATCATAGGGAACCCAATGTTCCCTCTAACACATGGAGCGATGCTCGACCTATTTGAACACCGCGATTCATTGATTCCCGACCAACGGCTTCATCATAGAACGGTGGGGCCCTATTCCTGGAATCTCATATTCTTCATCAATAATAACCCATCCTTGGCTCTCATAGAATGGAATGGCGTGGTGTCTGGCTTGTAAAAAGCCAGTTGTGGCTCCAAATTTAGTGACGGACGCCTGTTCCAACTGCCTCAGCACATTAGCCGCGTTGCCTTGGCGTTGATGTGTTCGAAGAGTCCCCATTTGACGTATTTGAATTGCCGGCCTGTTTTCTTTGCCTGAAAGCGGACCAAAGGGTGGGCACTTAGCTGCACCTGGACCTGCATGATCTGCTTGTGAGCCATCGCTGTCTGTGGGGATAAGATGTGCTCGCCCTATGGCGATTACTTGGGGTCCAGACTCTACCCAAGCGTGTATTGCTTCCTCGTCATCGTGTAATATTTCGGCTCCTCTTGGAAAGCCCAGTGGCTCCCGTAGTACCGCATACCTGCCATCATAGTATTCCTGAGTAGGGGCCCAATTGGGACCGGCTACTGGCAAATCACCACCCCAGGAATAGGCTTGAAAGAATGCCAACAATAGGGGACCCGACCAGAGATGCTAATCCCCCCCAGCCCATTCCGGGCTTACCGGATGCAAACCCTACAATCAACATCACTAAACTTGCCAATAAACCAAGACAGCAGGTCATCCATGCTATCTCCTCAAAGAATTCGAAAATGGAAGATTCGTCTTCTGCGATCTCGCTGTACTCGAATGCGACTATTACCGCGTCTCCATAATCCGTTCCGCTATCAAATGTGATTTTTCCCTTTTCTCCATCCCAGTACCCCGCAGATATTCTTTCAGTGGTACCGTTATTAGAAACGTCAGCCCAAAAGTCAGCCCGGCTCCCATATTCCTTGCAACTCACGTATCCATTATTGGAATCATAATCGGTCACATTGATGTAGCAATGATAAATTTCTTGATTATCCAAATCGATTTCAAATTCGCCAGTGTAGTTGGTTGTTCCTTCTTCTTTAGTCAAAGTGACCTCTTCGTGATTATAGTCTGTGAAATTTCCTGTAATCATCATCATCAAAATTGGAATAAAGAAAATCGCAAAAGGAATTCCACCGCCTATTAGGAAATCATTTCTAGTGAAGGCTGGCTTTTCAATAGCAATTATCTGTCCATTGGGGCCCATAACAAATTTGACGTTTTGCGAACTCAAATCTAACATCACGGGCTGTGAACTTTGTTGAGTCGCCCCCGTTATCATAACCGGCTGCACATCTTCAGTATCTCCTGTTCTAACCTCGATAGAAGGAGGAGCATTAATTTCGATAGACACTTCGTCATCAGACCCTGTCATGGATTTGTCTCGGGCCCATGGGTTAAAAATAAGTTGCAGGATTTACGACTGTGTTACTTTAGACGCGTTGAAATACAACTTGTCGGTCCCACCGTTTACTGCACGGATGTCAGAGCGGCTATGAGCGGGATTGCAGATCCTGAGACCTGAGTTCAAATCTCAGTCCGTGCTCCAATTAGGTTTGATTGTCGCCGTGGTGGTTGTTCAATTGATAAGAACAAAAACTTCTGTTGTAATCTTTGATGAAGAAGATGATGAATCCGAGTATGAAGATGAACAAGAGTTCGAAGACAACTTAGATGATGACTTCTTTGATGGCCTTTGACCAATATAGTAGGATTATTGATAGTGTATACCCAATAGGGTGGGCATACCAAGGGGCCATTTTCATGCCATCAATGAATTCGAATGTTGGGAATGTTGGTCGTGGTTTCGCCGCTTTCCTAGCACCCCCTCCCGAGGGAGTTGTTCGATTCACTGTTGGTCAGCCTAATTTCAGAACTCCTGAATCTGTTGTTGATTCAGCAAAGGCGGCTTTGGATTCAGGGCAGCACGGTTATACTCGTAGCCAGGGTAGTGAAGAAATTTGTAATTCAGTAGCAAATTACCTCACTAAGTATGACATTAATGTTGATCCAAACGACGTGTTAGTTTCACCGGGCTGTAAACAAGCATTGCTCTATGCAATGATGACCTGCCTGAACCCTGGCGATGAAGTAATATTATTCGCACCAGCATGGCCTTCTTATGATGGAATGTTGAAACTAATCGGAGCGGTCCCGGTTCATGTACCTGTGAAAAGGGAAAACTACCACCCAGATATTGCTGCAACTCAGGCAGCAATTACATCTAAGACTAAAGCAATAATTATCAACTCACCAAATAACCCTACAGGCGCAGTTTATCTTCCAAGTGAAATTGAAAAATTAACTGCAATTGCTGCCGAAAACGACCTTTGGATTTTTGACGATATGATTTACTCAGACCTCGTTTATTCAGAACACTCCTACGTTTCTCCGGCTGCATGTAAAGGAGGGGAAGGGCGAACTCTAACAATTGGAGGGTGGTCCAAGATTTGGGCTATGACTGGCTGGAGACTGGGTTGGATAACTGGGCC
>JAACDL010000150.1 GCA_009936765.1 Methanobacteriota archaeon | reverse complement strand
GAGATGCCTATGCCAAAGTGGGGCAACTGTAACATGCTTGACCAGATTGATTTTGATTCAATTACATACTTCCTACGTTCATCAAAAGGTACAGAGAATGATTGGGATGACGTTCCTGATGACATCAAGAATACCTTCAATCGATTAGGAATACCTGAAGCAGAGCAGAAATGGCTTGGTGGGGTTACAGCTCAGTATGAATCTGAAGCAGTTTACCATTCAATACGAGATGATCTTGAAGAGCAAGGGGTAATATTCCTCGACATGGACTCTGGACTGAGAGAGTATCCTGAAATCGTAAAGAAATATTTCTGCTCTGTTGTTCCTGCAAGTGATAACAAATTCTCAGCACTAAATACTGCGGTTTGGTCAGGTGGTTCTTTCCTCTACATTCCAAAAGGGGTACATGTTGAAATGCCAGTTCAGGCATACTTCAGAATTAACGCTAAAAACATGGGGCAATTTGAGAGGACTATGATTATTGCAGATGAAGGTTCTTCAATTCACTATGTCGAAGGATGTACAGCGCCAACTTATTCCACAGAATCACTACATTCAGCAGTTGTCGAATTAATTGCTATGGATGGAGCAAAGATTCGTTATTCAACAGTTCAAAATTGGTCTGCTAACGTTTACAACTTAGTTACCAAAAGAGGAGTCGCTCATGCAAATGCAACCATCGAATGGGTGGATGGTAACATCGGTTCGAAACTGACAATGAAGTATCCGTCAGTTCTTCTCAAAGGAGAAGGTGCTCACGCTGAAGTGATTTCAGTTGCATATGCTGGAAAAGGACAGCACCAAGATGCAGGAGCTAAGGTACACCACCTGGCTCCAAATACCACGTCCAATATTTTGTCAAAGTCCATTTCAAAGAACGGCGGGCGCTCTTCATATCGAGGAATGCTTCAAGTTACACCTAAGGCTAGCGGTTGCCGCTCAAAGATAGTATGTGATGCACTTATGCTTGATGCAGATAGCCAATCAGACACTTATCCTACAATGGAAGTTGGTAATGCTAGTGCAGACTTAGAACACGAAGCAAGTGTATCCAAAGTCAGTAACGATCAACTGTTTTATCTTATGTCAAGAGGACACAGCGAAGTAGAAGCAATGGGACTAATCGTGAATGGTTTCTTTGAACCTTTTACCCGTGAGTTGCCAATGGAATATGCAGTCGAACTCAATCGTCTTCTTGAATTGGAGATGGAGGGTGCAATCGGATGATGCTTTATCCGGAAATACCAATTCCACCTCGCTCCGAACACCTATGGCGCTACACCCCTTGGAAAAGAATCCACCCAACTAATGTCGCCGAGATGCCTCAATCCGATGCCATAAAAATGGCTCTAGGTACGGACTCAGAAATGGAAGGTAGCAACGAAATAGGTCGTTCGTTCATACACTCAATTTCAAATATCTGTAAAGAAATAATTCTTACCGACGAGTCTAAGGAATTAGATTTGAGATGTTCCGGACATATCTGCTCAGGTGAATTGAAAATCAAATCCTCGGGTAATTCGTCTCTTATCATCCGTATCAGCGGCGATTCCGGTTGGACAGGAATTAGAGTTCTTGGAGATGTATCTGGACAACTTTCAGTAGCCCTAATCAACGACTTATCAGCGGATTGCCACCTACTTCGCTGCGAAGATTGGATAGTGAATCGTGACTCTTCATTGGAATTGTCTACACTCTCAACCGGTGGGTTTCTTGTCAAATCCGATATTAGAATAAAACTGGACCAAAACGGTGCAGAAGTAAAAGGAGGAATTGCATCAAACGGCCATGGAAGTCGTCACGATGATCATCATGTGGAAATCGACCACAAGGTAGGACACACCCAATCCTCTCTAGTAATGCATGCTGCTTGTAATGACTCATCACATTCAGTGGGAACAGGATTGTTGAGTATTAGAGATGGTGCAGACAAGAGTAATGCAGGACAAGTTTTCCGTAATTTACTACTTTCAGAAAAAGCAAGAGCTGAAGCAATTCCTGAATTAGAAGTCCTGGCAGATGATGTCAAAGCAGCACATGGGGCAGCAAGTGCGCCAATCGATTCAAATCAACTTCATTATCTTCAGTCTAGGGGATTATCTGGTGATGAAGCATCTTCATTAATTGTTGAAGGGTTCCTGATGGATGCATTCAGGGACATAAAAAACCAAGATGTCATTGCCTCATTAAGAACTAGGCTTTTGGTACATTTAGAGTGTCTAATTAATGGGTGATTAAATGAAGCAAGATTTTCCTATCTTTTCACGTCTAGTGAATGGTAAACCGTTAGTCTATCTTGATAATGCTGCAACAACCCAGAAACCTTCGTGTGTTATCGATGCGATGTCTGAATTTTATTCGGTTTCGAATGCAAACGTTCACCGCGCAGTTCACACTCTTGCTGGTGAAGCTACAGAAGGATACGAGAAATGCCGTAAATTACTGAAACAAAGGTACAACGCAGAATATGCTGTTATCACGAGCGGTACCACAGAAGCCATCAACCTAGTGGCTCATGCATGGGGCAAACACAATCTGAGCTCTGGTGATGTGATTGTTTTGACAGAAATGGAACACCATAGCGATATAGTTCCTTGGCAAATGCTAGCGGAGACAAGCGCGATTGAAATCAGATATGTGCCAGTTACTGATGGAAAGTTAGACATGGATGCATTTGAAGTTGCTCTTGAAGGCGCAAAGTTAGTTTGCGTAGTCCATACATCCAATGTCCTAGGCGTTAGAAATCCAGTCGAAGATATCATCACATTATCGAAGGCAGTAGGTGCAAAAGTATTGCTAGATGCAGCACAAGCAGTTCCTCATGAATTAATTGATTTCAGAGAACTTGGTGCCGACTTTATGGCATTTAGCGCTCACAAAATGTGTGGCCCTACTGGCATAGGGGCATTACTAATCAGCAATGATGCATTCACAGAAATGGAACCATTTATGGGAGGCGGGGATATGATTGACACAGTTACTTTAGAAGGATCAACATACCAAACCAACGAGCATAAATTCGAAGCAGGAACTCCTAGAATTGCAGAAGGTGTAGGCTGGGCTGCTGCACTTGAGTGGATATCTAATGTGGATCTTGAATCCCATCATACTCGCCTATTGTCGATAGCCTCAGATGTTGCAGAACAACTTAGAAATCGTGGTATGGCTGTTTATTCATCATTAGGTCCAGGTGATGCCGCTGTAGTTTCTTTCAATCATCCTACTATCCATCCCGAAGACTTTGCACGTCTCTTAGATGCGCAAGGCGTAGCGGTTAGAACCGGCCACCACTGTGCACAACCACTAATGGATAAGTTAGGAGTTAGCGGTACAATCAGGGCTTCATTTTATCTTTACAACGATGCGTCAGATGCTGAGGTATTTCTTTCAGGAGTCGACAGAGTGTTGGAGGCAATGGCATGAGTTGGCCAGTTGCTATCCAGGAATTAATCGAAGAGTTTCAAGATATTGATGAACAATTCGAACGTCTCGAAGTTCTGATGGAGTTTTCTGAAGAAGTAGAAGAACTACCTGTCGAAAGTTGGAATAACCATAATCTAGTCAAAGGTTGCCAATCAATTGCGCACATTGAAATTGAGATGGTTGAAGGAAAAGTGTGGATGAAAGCCGCTGCTGATGCCAAGATGGTGCAAGGTTTACAAGGAATATTATCGATTGCAGTAAACGGATCAACACCCGAAGAAGTGCTGGAATTAACTCCAGAGTTTGCAGAAGAGGCAGGAATCCTCAACAGTTTAACTCCATCAAGGTCAAATGGTTTTCGAACCATGTTTGATATGGTTCAAAGAAATGTTAGAGAGGCGATGTAATGGCGACAAAAGACGAAGTGTTAACTGCTCTAGATGATGTTGAAGACCCAGAATTGAAATTATCAATTGTTGAATTAGGACTAGTTTATGATGTCCGTTTTGAGTCTAAAGAAGGCAAAGAACATGCCGAAGTGGACATGACTCTAACAAGCCCAGGATGCCCTGCTGCTGCAGAAATAATGGCTGCAGCTCACCGTGCAGCACTAAATGCTGTTGAAAGTGTTCACATCAATTTAGTCTGGTCCCCAAGATGGGATCCTAAAATCCATGCATCTGAAGATGCTAGAATGGATATGGGAATTTGGGACTAATCACAGATAGACTTCTTTGTGATGGATACTGTTTTTTGGCCCCATGCGTTTTTTGCGTATTTCAGCAATATACTGTTTACCATCATCATTTCTACAATATGTAATCTCGCTAGTTCCAATGTAGTAATTCCAATGTGTTTGGAAAATTTCTGCTCTTTCTTTTGTATTTGCAACAATAGAAGGAACCTTGTGATACATTTGGACGCTTCGCACAGCCTTCTTCAAGAACTTAGCAAGAACCTCTGGCAATAATTTCGAAAGCCAAGTATCACGCATGTGCATTGCAGGACGGCTGATGATATATCTTGGGTTATCAAGTGGGCCAAGAACTTCCTCTAGGGCTTTAGTGAACTTCTCAGTTTCCTCTTCAGTCGCATGCTCAAGATGGAATCTTAACCATCCTCCTCCACGACTTCCCCCGGCTGCTCTACAATCTCTATCAATTTCCCGTAAGTCACTGAGAGTATCAACTATGACCTTTGAAATTTCAAGCATTAACGATTCATCTGTCCATGGATGTTTGTTAATTCCGAATTTGAACCCACCACTAAAACCAGAACCTAATTTGGCTTCGACAGCAGTACTGGATTTGACATTAAACGGTTGGCCAATACCCCAAAGTCCGCGGACATGAGGACGGTTTGCAGCACGACTTAGCATCTCTTCATTGAATAATTCCATTCCCTCGTTCACACCTTCAGGCTTTGCATCATTGAACGCTGCATGAACGTGGCCAACTCCTTTTTCGATAGTCCCGTCATCACAGACTCCGTACAACTGCTTGTGCTTTCTCTTGAATCGGTCGTAATCATCGAATCCTTTGGTAAACTCTTCTGCTAAGCACACAATATCCCAATTGTTCGCAACCTTCTCTTTCCAAGTTGAATCCAATCTAATAGAACGTCCTCGAAGTTGGTTTATGCTCATACTGGTAGTTACTGTGGTCATGTCAATTAGGACATTGATTCTAGAGGCATCCCATCCTTCACCGAGCAAACCTCTAGTTCCAATCAAACATTTTGTCAATCCTTCTTGGAAGAACTCTGTAATCATTAATGAATAATATCTTGGAACCCAATCCTTGCCTTTACCATGTATCTCATGGTACCCATCATGCACATGATCTTCTAGTCTAAT
>JAACDL010000149.1 GCA_009936765.1 Methanobacteriota archaeon | reverse complement strand
TGTTGATGACAGTCATATTCCTCATGACTTTCATCGTCAGCGTATTTCCGATCATGATTACCATCATGTTCCTAACTGCACCAGCAATCATCATGAACATTGGATGGTTGATGTTTGCAGGCGCAGTGTGAATCTTAGTCAGCATTATGCACTGAGTGCGCCCACACGTGGGCATGGACATTGATTCTCAACTACTTTGGTTCTTAGGATTAGGGGCTTTTGCCTTCATCACCGTGATGGCAATAAAACCGTTTCACGCATACCTGATGTCGAAAGGCTGCGAGAACATGGTTGCGGTTTACTACAACCGCAAAGTGGCTCACATGGTAGCGGGCGGAGTCCCACTAATCCTGTGCCCAATAGTGTTCACAGACCCTATCTACCCACTCCTAGGTGGACTTCTAGGTGCTGCTGGCTTAGCTGCTGCTCACATGATGGATAGACGCCTCTGGTGGATGCAAACTGAACAGAACATGAACGATGCAACTTTTGCATTCATGTTAGGAATCTCAGTATTCGCTCTATGGCATTACTTGGATGATGCCTGGTTGGCCATTCTTCCTGCCTTATTCATGGCATATGGAGACGGAGTAACAGGAATTATTCGCAACAAGATGTTTGCAAAGCGAACTAAGAGTGCTTGGGGAAACCTTGGAATGGCGATTCTTTGTATTCCTCTTGGCTACCTAATCGGCAAGAGTGCAGACCCTTCAATTCCACTTTGGGGGGCACTCTCTGGTGCTGTAGCCTCATTTGTTGAGCGTTATGAGTTTGGACCCATTGATGACAATGTACTGATTGTAATCGCATCTAGCATAGTGATTGCAGCGGGCGTTCACTTTGGACCGCTACTGTGATTAAGACATTATTTCGTCTTGCTCAGCATCTTCGACTAGAATGAATTCGTATTCTTCCGTTCGGCTATTGTAATCAATGCTTGAGAAAACTGCTTTCATTTGACGGTCCTCGAATGGATCATGGAAGTATGGTTGCTCTTTTCTAAAAATGGCTAGGATTCTCTTGTACTGCTCCATATCCATCTTACCCGTGATTGTGTAAACTGCGGACTCCGCACCTTCATCAAGAAGGTCATCTCCTTCATTACCACGAATAACAGTACGTTGCCATCGACGCTTTACAAACATGTGAACATTGCAATCTTCGATTCTTTCCCAATCATCACCCATAGTAGTGATGAAACACTCGTTATTGTCCATATGGCTGGCTGTATGCACTTATGACATAGTAGTTTCTGTGTCAAGGAATCAGTTTGCTAGTTGGTTAAGCATATCCTCGATAGTCTCTGGATTTGCTTCCTTATTCTTGTTGGAAACTAATTTCCGCCCGAGAACATTGCATCCGAGATAAGAAAACATCTGACGCATTGCCATGATTACATGCTCTCCGCCGCCACCACTGTGAGTTGCTAATCCTACCTTACGGCTGTTGAATAGAGCACGGAAGTCTTTCCATTCTGCGCTAAGCCATGCAACTGTATTGTTGAGGGTTGGGGGCATTGATCCATTGTATTCAGGAGCAATTACCATCCAAGAGTCTGCGGAAGACATTGCTGCTTTCAGTTCTGCCATTCCAGGAATAACATCTAATTCTTTAGAGCGTGCAACTGTGAACATTGGAAAATCTAATTCTGCGAGGTTGACAATGTCTGCTTCATGTCCCATTTCTCGTGCAGCATCTGAACATTTCTCCGCCAAAGCGAGGTTATTATCCGAAGTTGCAGTAATCATCAGTATCTTGGCCATAGACATCGCAAGTGGTGTCAGTTCTCAAAGGTGTGCATTGAAAATAATAACTAGTCAGATAGAAATACTAGCATGCTGCAAGGACATTTATGGAAAGTGACATCAAATTTGAACCACTTCCCTCAGAGAAAATTGATTTTATTCCAGAACAAATACCAGATAAAAAGCAAAGAGGATGGCTTGGTGTAGCATTTATTCGTTTACTTTCATTGTTGATAGTTGGAGGAGCTTTGTACTATTCAACTGAAGGTTTGTTCGTAGCACTAGTTCTGTTTATTCTAGTAGTTCCTGTAGAGAAATTGTTTCCTCGCCATCGGGGACAAAAAGTACGACGACCCCTTTACAAATTAGATTTAAGTTATGCATTCTCATCGCCATTATTGAATCTACTTGGTTTGATTGCTGCAGTAATTGTTGCAATTATTTCATTTGCTTGGATTCCGGGATTGTTGATTAGACCATTAGTCGCTGAAATACCGAGTAAATGGTTACCTGTAGCCGGGTTTTTATTGTTCGATTTTGTAGGTTATTGGACTCACAGATTTTATCATGAAATACCAGTATTATGGAAATTTCATGCTGTTCACCATTCCACAGAGCACCTAGATTGGGTTAGTGGATTTAGAGCACATCCATTTGATGGAACTTTGATCGCCCCAGCCTTTGCATTCCTAGTCGCAGCAGGATTCAGTCCAGAAATCACAGGGTTATTCGCCATTTTCCAAATTCTGTTAGGACTTCTACTACATGCAAATGTCAGATTTCGATTCAGATGGTTACACCCATTTTTGGGAACTCCAGAAATGCATCATTGGCATCATAGCAATGAGCCTGAAGCGATTTGGACAAATTATGGTGCAGCAATTCCTCTTTGGGACCAAATATTTGGGACATATAACATGCCTAAGGACAAGCGTCCGTCAATATATGGAGTAGACGAATACATTGAACCCAACATGATTGATCAATTCATGTACCCTCTCAAGGGAGTAGGAAATCCTTTCAATATAATTAGACACCCTTTCAAATCAATAGCAAAAGGACTCCGATTTTACTGGAATCTTATAAAGCAGATGAAGTGGGTAATATTTAGGCCAAGAGGAATGAAGCCGCCTATGTAAGCATTTGATTACTACAACCTGAAACCGGAAAAGATGCAATAGAAGGAAAAAGAATCGATACAATTGATAGCGCGGGAATTCTGCCCATGTTTTTGATAAACACTAAGCAGTTGGCCCAACACCTTTGATTAAAGGTTAGTTTCGCTTAAAAATTGTCGAGACATATGGACGCTCGCCGCCGAATGGATTGATATGTGTGTGTCTAATTGAATCCACTAGAACCCAATTATCACCCAGCAAATCAGTAAGCATTTGTTCATCATATGTGTGTAAATCAAGACCACAACACATCTGTTCCCCATCGGTGGAGAATGTCTCAATTACCGCATATCCTCCACTTTCAATACACGATTCCAGATTTGCGACATAGGATTTCCTTTCACTTTCTTTCAACAAGAAATGTAAGACTGCTCTATCATGCCAGATATCAAAAACTCCTAATTTGAGTTCATTGGCCAGATCGCCTTGAATATATTGCATATTAGTCCCGTGTCTCTTAGAAAGAATTCGAAGAGCTTCTGATGAGACATCCAATACAGTAACATCATAATCATTCGAAAGAAGTGTGTCGACAAGTGTTGTAGCTCCGGCTCCAACATCGATAATCTTCTTCCCATCACAAGATGAGATTAGATCCATTGAGACAGCATGCTCCTTTTGATACCAACCTAACTGAGTTGTGTCGGCATCATTGTACGCATCATTCCAGTGTTGCGCATTGTTTAGCATAATACCAACTCATTGGAATGTGACGTCAACTTCCATTGATTCACTAACTGATAAACAGACTGGACAATTGCAACCTTCAGTAATTAACCAAGCGCGGTCATCCATAGATATGCCCGGAGGAAGGTTGACTACAACATCGAGTTTTGCAACACGACGTGGACTAGCTGACATCGTTTTCTCAACACTTCCTGTCATTCCAGAAACATCAATTTCCTTGGATTCAGCCCTTATTGCAACAATAGTCATTACACAAGAAAGCATTGAAGTCGCTAGCAAATCTGTTGGAGAGAATGATTCGCCCTTGCCCATATTATCAACAGGAGCGTCAGTAATCAGTTTGGCACCAGATGGCCCATGAGTTGCTGTGCAACGTAAATTTCCGTCATAAGTAGCATCGATTCTAACCATTCAATCACCATCTAAATCGATATCATGGCCCATACGTTCTGCTTTGGTTTGAAGATAATCACGGTTACCTGAACCGACTCCAACAATTAATGGCACCATCTCTACGACATTGATTCCATATTTTCTCAGTTGGTTTGCTTTGTCAGGATTGTTCGATAGAAGGCTAACATCAGAGACACCTAAGGCATCTAACATGGTACTTGCAATTCTATAGTTGCGTGCATCTCCAGGCAATCCAAGCATTAAATTGGCATCTAAAGTGTCTGCCCCTCTGTCTTGAAGATGATAGGCCTGAATCTTTGCATGAAGACCAATCCCTCTTCCTTCTTGTCGCAGATAGAGAACTACACCCCAACCCTTCTCAGATATTGCATTTAGTGCTGCATCTAATTGAGGTCCACAGTCACAACGCAGAGAACCAAATACATCTCCAGTAAGACATTCCGAATGTACCCTCATTAGAACAGGGTCTGGCCCAGACATATCACCCAGTGAAAGAGCGACGTGGTCAAAACCAGTTTCTGATTCATTGAATACACGGATATTGAATTCCCCATATTGAGTTGGAAGTTTTGCCTCGCTCGGAACCTCGTCGATACTCAATCTCTCACCTCCATAATGAAACGCAATTCACCCGCAGATTTGAGGACATCGATTAGATGATGACCGAGTCTATCAACAAGTATTGGCATATCATGCATTGTTTCAGGATCATCTGCTATTACCATCAGCACATCTCCTTGAGTTAAATCGACTAGGGCTTTTCTTGCTTGACTTACAGGCACAGGACAGTAATGACCCAACACATCTAGCTTGTGAGTCGGTTCCACAGTTTAGGCGAAGGGATAGCCAACTTGAACCCTCGTACAAGTGGAGAGTTCATCAATAAGGTGGATTATTGAGTAACATGGCCGAGGAATCCAAGCCACTACTAGAGGAGGTCGAAGACCTTTCTTGGGGTGAAGTTGGAAAACTTGCTCAAGGTTATTTGCGGATTCCATTAGCACTGCTACTCGTTGAAATGTTCTACTGGTTCATTACTCAGCCAACCAACACATTGGGGGTCATTCAAGAATCTGAAGCCTGGATTTGGTATCAGTTGCTAGAATTGATCTATGGTCCAGGGACTGCAACTCTATCAGAGTACAATGGGTGGACAACACTTGTCACTTTGAGGCATCCGGATTTCTGGGCAGACCAAATACGACTTTACGTTTCAGATGAATGCGCTGGGGTTCATGAGATGTTATTCATCACTGTACTGATTATGATGAGTAGCGGAGTACCACAGAGGTTGCGAATAAAGAGTGCAGTTGTAGCATGCGTAATCGTTTATATTTTGAATATTGCTAGACTCGTGGCATTGTACCCGCTAGCAATGTCAGGATGTGCAGAGAATCCTAACATGATTGGCTGTGAGCAACCAATGCATGATTTCCATGCTTTTGTTTACCAATGGGGATTCCTGATAGTTCTGATTCTGATGTGGCTTGCTTGGTTCAAATGGGTAAATGCTGGAGATTTAATCAGAAAAGAACAGGCATCAGGTAAAGGAAAGTGGAAATTCATTTACAGAAATAATTGGAGTAATATTCACAAGGCTGCATTAGCATTGTCAGTGATCTTAATCCTTGGGGCATTTGCAAATGTATGGCTTGATGAAGGAGCAATGCTAGCAAAAGAAACTGTGGAAGCGTGCGAATTTTATTCCAGTGTCACTGGTGACTGCGGCGAAGCTAGAGATGTATGGGCCCAGGAGATACAGTCTTCTTGGTCTCTTGCAACACTAGGTATGCTTGGTATTGCAGGCACTATAATTACAATAGACAAACCTTCAGATGAAGAAGAATAATCAAGATTCGATTATTGATGCATCAATATCTTTCGAATTGAATGACCTTACAGCTAGGGAAGCGTGCTTATTGTGCACTTCAACAACAGTGTGGTCATCATGAATGACGATGTCACCAACCGCTAACTCAGGGCATTTCAGTGAAGTTGTTATCTCATTTACAATTGCAAATTTGGACATCGAAGTAGTTACTAGCCTTATTGGAACCATTCCGAAAACATCTGCTGCTTCAGCATTATCTTCCTGTTTCTTGACAGGGTCTCTACTGATGTCATCAGGAAGTTCAGGTGCTTCTGAAGAAACAATTTCTAGAGAGTGTGTTGCGATAATCTTGTTTAGTTGAGGAATGTCATCTCTACCAACTAAAACCCAGGCTTCTCCTTTGCGCCCAATTCGACCAGTTCTCCCAATACGGTGGACATAATTGTCGACATCGTCAGGAACGTCATAATTGATTACCAAAGTGATACCATCAACGTCAATTCCTCTAGCAGCAACATCTGTTGCTACAACTACGCTTGAATTTCCATCTTTGAAGTCGGATATAATTTTCTCTCTCTGATTTTGAGACATATCTCCATGAAGGCCTTCAACATCGAATCTGTGCTTTTTGAGTCGCTGAACAATTAAGTCAACCATCCTTTTTGTGTTAGTGAAAATTATTGTTTGATCTTCTTCACTCATTCGTGATAGTAGTCGTCCTACAACCCACAATTTGTTCGCACGGCCAATTCTGACGCTATATTGGTCAATTGGAGGTATGTCCAACTTCTCAGTATTTGTTAGAACGAAATCCGGTTCGTTCATGAATTCATTTGCGGCATCAATGATTTCCTGTGGGAAAGTTGCTGAGAATAGAAGAGTTTGTTCTCTTCCTGTCATCTTCCCAATAACCCACATGATGTCTGGGAAGAATCCCATGTCGAGCATTCTATCTGCTTCATCGAGAACGAAAGATGTTGGCTTGGTAAGGTCGATATGACCTCTTTCAGTCATATCCATGACACGCCCAGGTGTTCCAACAATAATGTCGACACCTTTCTTCAAAGCACGAGCTTGCTTTTCTAAATCAGTCCCTCCATAAACAGTCAATATAGTGAGACCGGCTTGTCCTTGAATAGTGTTCAATTCTTCAGCAACCTGATTTGCCAATTCCCTAGTAGGAGTTAGTATCAGTGCTTGTAATTCACCAGTAGGTTGGCATGAATTCATTGTTGGGAGCCCAAATGCTGCTGTCTTTCCAGAACCAGTTCGGGCTTGGCCAATCACATCTTTGCCTTGTAATGCTATAGGAATGGTATCTTTTTGCACTTGAGTTGCA
>JAACDL010000148.1 GCA_009936765.1 Methanobacteriota archaeon | reverse complement strand
GGCTCAATAGACATTGATTCAATGAAGTATCCATTCTTCTCAGCATCTGCAAAAGCATCCTGCAATGCAGCAACGTTGTTTGAAGGTACTAAGATTAGATTATCTCTTTCGGAGAATGTTTTCAAGTTCTTATCGTATGCTCCTTTGCAAGAATGAGAGATTTGAGCCGGTCTATCTGTGCGGCCATGAAATGCTCTTTCAATCGCTAATAGTTTGACCGGCTTGCCTTCATGACGTCCTCCAGGGCCAGTCATAATCTTTGAATTGACATCGCAAATCCTCATTGCTACAGTCATTGATTCAGACCCAGAATTCATACAAATGAACTTGGAAAAAGGGCAACTACCTCTGGTATGGCGAAGTTCCTTTCTTAATGCCTCAGCCATACGTGCCTGACTGAAAGACGGCGTCATTACGTTAGCCATTACATGGTTCTCACTCATCGCTTCAATAATTTCAGTTGGGCCATGACCGCCACCTAGCATCCCATATCCTCCGTTGTCGTGTAATACTGCACCATGAGATGTCACAATCCATGGGCCTCGGCCTGCGATAGCAACGTATGGGTTAACAGTGGCTGGAGCGTAGAAATTAACGTAATCTTGTTGCAAGTCTTTTACTAAATCATCCTCAGCCATCATTAGTTTCTCAGAAGGGAATTGACTATGTTTAGCATAGGCCTCTTCAATGGCTTGAATCAATGTGTTATCGCTACTCATGAAGTCTAGAATCACATTGTCTGGAAGACCAATGGTTTCGGGAGTTCCACTAGCATTTCGCATCTGCTCCAGTAACGCCATCGGACTTGCCATGAACAAAAGGCGTCAGAGGCGTATATTGAACATTATCCTGTATTTGTTCATATTTTGCGATTAGATGTTCATTATCAAGCCGCTAACTTTACTGATTCCACAAATATCGGTCAAAAACAAAAAGCCGGCGATTTAGTCAATAATGTGATTAGTTTTCCATGTACATGGAGGGGAAGAATACGATAGACCATTCCTCTCTCCAACACGGTGTCTTTCAATTTACTTTACCTCATACTAAGAAGGGCCAGATTTCTTGGGCAATAGGAGCAATCATGCTACTAATCTCAGGTTTTCTTCTCATACACAGCCTCCAAATACCAGATGTTCCACCTATTTCAGAAGCGATTACAGTTGATCATCCTGATGATGTATCTGCAGACGATGAAGTTGATCTGGGTGCCGGATGGGATGGCGACTCAGGAAATTTCCTTACCATTCAAGTAATTATTGAAGATGGGGCTCTAGTCCATGGTTACTGGACCCTAGACTCTGATGGTGAGAATTGTACAGATCACGTTGATGTCTTCGAAGATGCATTTATCACAGTGACACCAACTTCGGGGGGAGAATCATTCAGTTTGGGTTGGTATGAGGATTTAGGGGCTGAGGTCAACACCAAATCTAGGAATTGCCCTGGTTATGAGGACTGGTACATCAGTGATGGAGATGTGGTGGATTTGTTTATTCTCAAAGAAGGAGATGAGTTGTCCTTACTATCGGTTGGTGCTGAAGGGCTTTCAATTGGGGAAAGAACAGAAAGAGAAGACACCCAAAGAGGAGCATTGGCGATAGTCATCTTTTCGTCACTGATATTGATGTACCATACCCCTACCTCACTCTCATACGACATCAAAACACTTCGTAAAAGATGGGGTAATCACCCCTTTGTTCACGGCACACCGGGTAATGTAAGAAATGCTCAAGGACCTGTACGTCGATTGGACGATTCCGATTGGGTTCTGCCTCCACCTAGTGTTGAGTCATGGCCGTTAGATCCGTATCAAGCAAACGATGAGAATACATTGATTGAAGAGCATCCGGATGTAGTTGGGACTCCTCATCCAGCAACATTCACTCTGTATTCAATCAATGGAATAGTATTTGTAATTACATCGATATGGTTAACCAGTGATCTACTGGCTAGACATGGTGAGATGTCACACATAATCGTAGGTAATATCCTAAGAGTTGTGTTAATTTTGTTTACAGTTATATGGACGTATAATGCTTGGAAAAAATGGAAATTGATGCACAATATTCTAGACACTCCAACTAGCAGAGTTAGAAGCGTAGCAGCTGGCTCTGTTGAGTTAGTTGGTCAAATCAGACCAGCGCCTAGTGGTACTCTTGCAGTATCAGTCGGAGGCAATAGTTCACAATTAGTCGAGGGAGTAGTGGCATATCGTTGGTTGGAAGAAGAGCTAGTGTGTACAACAGATAGCGATGGTAAGAAAACCTGTAATTGGGTGTCGCGTAGAGACGAAAACGGGTCTACAGATTTCATCCTCCATGATGGAACCGGTGGTATACTCGTGCAACCAAGTACCTGGAAAAATGTTGAGTATGGACAGCAATTATATCGTTGGGACAAAGGTAACTGGCGATACACAACTTGGGTTTTAGGAGCAGGAGATCCAATCTATTGTCTGGGTAGAGCAGAAAACCGTTCCAACGCTGAGAAAGAGGAAGGAATCGATGGCTCAATACAAAGTTCACACCTTGTAGTAAGAGGCAACAAAGACATCGGAATGCAAGTACATTTACGCCGAGGAACTGAACTTTCTGTCATCTCTGGCCTGCGTTCAACTACGGAATCGATCGTGATTCCACTAATCATGCTGACTTTCAGCGCAATACCGTTTTTGTGGTAATCAGCCTTCGTCTTCATCGACTACTTCGAAGTCTGCATCAACTACTCCATCATCAGATGGGGCATCTCCAGATTCTTCTTGCTCAGCCATTTCAGCAGCTGCAGCCTCGTAGAGTTTAGCCGATATGGCGTGCATTCCTTCTTCGATTTCTTTGACCTTGGCTTGAACAGCCGCTTCGTCGATTTCGTCGAGTTCCTTTGCTTCGCCTTCTTCATTCTGGAGCAATGCTTCCAATTCATCAACCTTTGATAGAACAGGATCCTTGTCTTCATCATTCAGTTTCTCACCGGCTTCTTCTATGGTTCTGCGGGTTTGGTAGACGATTTGATCTGCCATGTTTCGCATCTCAACTTGAGCTTTCAATCTCTTATCAGATTCAGCGAATTCTTCTGCTTCAGCAATCTTTGATTGAATCTCATCTTCAGATAGTGATGTGCTAGATTCAATCTCGATGGATTGTTCCTTACCAGTTCCCTTATCTTTAGCAGAAACATTTACGATTCCATTTGCATCAATATCGAATGTAACTTCAATCTGAGGAGTTCCACGGGGTGCAGGTGGTATTCCCATCAGGTGGAACTGTCCAAGACTTACATTGTCCTTAGCGAACTCTCTTTCACCTTGCAGGACATGAATTTCTACAGCCGGCTGGTTGTCGCTTGCGGTTGAGAATACTTCTGAACGGCGACTAGGGATTGTAGTGTTCCTTTCAATCATTGTAGTTGTCACTCCACCCAGAGTTTCGATTCCAAGAGTTAGAGGGGTTACGTCCAGCAATAGAATGTCGGATACTCCTTCATCACCAGAGATTATACCTGCCTGTAGGGCAGCACCCATGGCAACTGCTTCATCGGGATTAATTCCCTTGAAAGGCGACTTACCGGTTTCTTTCTCAATAGCATCCTGAACAGCAGGAACTCTTGTTGAACCACCGACTAGGATTACCTTGTCAACTTCGCCCTTGGAGATTCCAGAGTCCTTCATTGCTTGACGAGTAGGCTTCATTGTTTTCTCAACTAGTGGTGCGATAAGTTCTTCGAACTTTGAACGAGAAACTGTGATGTCCAAGTGTTCTGGCTGTCCATCTTTCATTGTGATAAATGGTAAATTGACTTGAGACTGTCCAGTTCCAGATAACTCAATCTTTGCTTTCTCAGCACCCTCTTTCAGACGGCTCATTGCTTGGACATCTTTCGCCAAATCAATTCCAGAAGTTTTCTTGTACTCTGCAACAAGGTAGTCGATTAGAACTTCATCGAAGTCATCTCCACCAAGTTTGTTGTTACCTGCAGTAGCCTTTACTTCTATCTGTGGTTGTCCATCAACGTCATAGATTTCAAGTACGGATACATCGAAGGTCCCTCCTCCTAAATCATACACGAGGATTGTTTGATCTTCTTCTTTGTCTACACCATACGCAAGAGCAGCTGCAGTCGGTTAGTTGATTATTCTCAGAACTTCAAGTCCAGCAATTCTTCCAGCATCTTTTGTTGCCTTACGCTGAGCGTCTGTGAAGTAAGCAGGACATGTAATAACTGCTTGAGTGACGGTTGTTCCTAGGTATGCTTCAGCATCGGTTTTCAACTTTTGAAGGATGAATGCAGATACTTCTTGAGGAGTGTATGTTGAGTCATCAATCTTAGTTGACCAGTCAGTACCCATGTGCCTCTTAACAGAAATCATAGTTCTCTCGTGGTTGGTTACAGCTTGTCGCTTCGCTGTAACACCAACAAGGCGTTCTCCGCCATCTTTGGAGAATGCCACAACAGAGGGTGTTGTTCTTGCTCCCTCTGCATTAGCGATTACTACCGCTTCACCGTTTTCTATTGTCGCAACACAAGAGTTAGTTGTTCCAAGATCTATTCCAATTACGCTATTTTTTGCCATATTTTCACTTCCTTTGTAGAGCCCGATTCAGAAAATCGGAATGCCCCCGTCTTCGTCTTCATCGTC
>JAACDL010000147.1 GCA_009936765.1 Methanobacteriota archaeon | reverse complement strand
GTAAAGTATGAATATAATTCTATTAACGCTGATGAAGGTATTGTCAACGGTCTTGGCGAATTCAGTTTCAATTGGGTAACACTGCCCGGTACAGGTGCTGGGGATTTAGAAAGAGATGATTTCTACAGCGATGATGGTTGTTACACCTTTGAGGTAACTATTGAAAATGAAAATGGTGAAATCCATGTTGATTCCAGTTCTAAAATTAAGTTCTTTTGGGACGCCAATGAAGCCAATGATGATGATGAAGACCAACCAGCATCTTCTGAAAACTGTTGATTAAATCTAATTGTTCCAGAGCGTATTCGGAAACAACCGTTTATATCTGCAACCTCGATGTTAGAGCATGGTCAATTGGGCATTAGACTACGATGACGCTGAATCTGAGACTGCTACTGTCGCTGATGTGAAGCGTAATTCTAGGCCTTCTCGTCGTAAGATCTCTCGCAGAACAAGAACAAAATCCAAACTACTTGCGTCTGCGGCTAGGGTTACCAAAGTCATTGATGGAAAAGTGGTTAGCCTAAGAGTAAGGCGAGTTGTACGAAGCCCAGGACAGGCATGATTTATTCATTCAATAGTCCCGGTTTCTTCGTCAACTTCTTCAATATATTCCTTTTCAATTTCAGAATCTAATTTCTCTTTGGCTACTAAACTGTTGACTCTCATTTTCGAGACTACTAGGAACAGAACAACTGCTACTACTAATCCGATTGCAATCGGAAGCACCATGTTAGATGAGTCATCTTCACCTTCACTCCAAACTACTACTTCTGTCGATGCATTTCCATTTGTAAGTACATCGAAACCTTCCAATTGGTAAGGTACGAATATGCTGCACTCAAGTTTGAATTCACCTTCAACAGCAGAATCCCAATTCATTGGAACAACGATAGTTTCTCCTGCACCAACCGAATATGGTACAGTAATTCCAATATTGGCTGCGGAGCCATTAGCTGTGCAGTCAAAGAAGAAACTGGCTGGTGCATCCCCTGTATTAGAGACAGTAGCATTTACTCCTAGTCTATTATTGGTATTACTCTCGCTGTCTCTTGCTACCCAACTGTCAAATGACAGTTGTGGTAAATCTAATTCAATATCGAAGTGGTTTACCTTAGGTAAATTACTGATAATTTGTTCGTAATCTCCCCAAGGAGTTACGAGGATAACTTTACCACTGGCACTTTCAGTGTGTATTATTCCATCTCCGTCTTGCCAACGAACCATTCTGTCGATTTCGCTTCTGGAAATTTCAATTACATTGTCACCTTGTTCTGAAATGGTAAATGTATTGTTATCATACAAAGGAGATGTATCTATTGATAGGTAACCAATATCATATCCGTAAAATGTAACATATCCATTTTGAACTCCTAGAGTCCTTGTAGTCAGTACATTGACCCAATTATCGGTTAATCCTCCAGTTCCTACTGAGTTGTCCCAAGATACTGTGGCATCATCCCAAATGATGATGTCTTCGTCAGTAAGGCCGCCTTGTAAGGTTGAGTCTATCACAGAAATCGACCCGTACACTTCAATTGGTCCTGTACTGGACATTGCTGCACCATCAAATGAGCATGTGCCATGACAAGTTATCCCTGCGCCAAAGATTGCTCCAGTTACGATTAAAGTCCCCTGAACATCAATAGTCCACGCGTTATTGCGGTCGGGAATGACAAGCGATGTCCCCTCTCCTGAAAGTTGCTCAGCAGTTCGAAGTTCAGGTGTTGCTCCCTGTGGAGATAATGTGATCGTACTTATTGCTATGAATGGCTGGAATGGATGAGTTGTGACGTTTATCGTAAGGTTCTCAACATCCATGTTAATACCCGGGAAATCAAGTTGTAATCCAGTCCAGTTGTCTGTTGTTGTGTTATCGATTTCAACAGAGATTGGGAATAATACTTCACTTGCGAAATCAATTCTTAGTATTCCTGATTCTCCTAGGAAGCCAATTGAAACACTGACGTTTGCGGTATTTGCTAGGCTTAATTGTGGCTGTGAAGTTGCATTCATTGAACCAGATACAATCATCGTTGAACCTTCTTCTACCACAATTGCTGTGCCTTCAGAAATATCGTAGTGACCAGAAACTGTCCATGTTGCTCCATCCTTGACTGTATAGTTGCCAGATAATGTGCCGGTGGAGGCATCGTCAGTATCGGACGAAACTTCTGTTGCAGATACCAAGGGCTGGCTCAGTAATATGATTAGTGCTAGCAAAATTGCTCTTCGCATATCATGGCCACATCAACGGTAGCAAATGAATTGAACCCCGTCAAACATCATCAATAGGGCACATCTTTCCAACCAATTTTGTAACCGATTAGATTGAATGATCTATGTAGTATTGGTGTAATTACAACTAGCATGAGCATTGGTACGAGCAAGTCTCTACTTCCATGGTCTGAGTTTGTGAGGAATATTTGCCCAAACACAAATACAGAGACCGCAAACGGAAGAGTGTCTAGTAATGGTGCTTTACTAGATACATCTCCTTCTCTCTTCATACCTTTGCGCCTCTTGAAGAATGAACCGGTTGAGTCACCAACTAAACTTGTGAATCCGAGGAAACTTCCAACGATGAAGGCATTAGCAGCCCAGCCAGTTGCTGCCTCAGTAGGGGAAATGAATATCCAGTTTTCAGGAATCATTGTCATTGACCAGCACAATAGTCCGCTAGTAAGTGATCCGCCAATCAATCCATTCCATGTTTTGCCATCACCGAGAATACGGTTACCATCTTTGTGAATTCGACCTCCGTCGATAGGCCAAGGGCCATATCCGGTCTTAGGTAACCACTTACCCCACATCATTGCAAATGTGTTTACTAAGAATCCAGGCAGATAAATCCACAGTGTGAATAGCATCATCTCTAAGACGTTGAAATCATACATTACCCGGTGCCCGTAGCATACAGCCTTTGAACCCAATGGCGGATTTTGTATCACGATGGGCTTATGAGCCGCTCTTCTATGGAGCGAACATGGCAGGAATGTCGGCTCTAGTAGTTGGTAGCGGGGGAAGGGAACACGCATTGTGCCTTGGACTTGCTAGAAGTGAATCCATTGCTGAAATTCATTGTGCTCCCGGCAATGCAGGTACTGCTGAAATCGCCACCAATCACCCCTTCAGCGAGGTTTCTGATCTCATTCACTTGGCTTTCCAACTAGATGTTGATTTTGTCGTAGTTGGGCCTGAAGCTCCTCTGTGCGACGGTTTAGCCGACAAACTAGGTAACATGGGGATTCCATGTTTTGGTCCAGTCGCTGCTTTAGCCAGATTAGAAGGTAGTAAATTGCATGCTAAGCAAGTTATGAAAGCCAACAATGTTCCTACAGCTGCATTCCATGTACTTGGTAAGGATAGTGATGTCGAAGCCGCATTGGATGACTTCGCAGGAAACCCTTGGGTCGTGAAACGAGATGTATTGGCAGGTGGAAAAGGAGTAGTAGTTACTTCTGACCGAAATGAAGCTAGAGATTTCATCAAAGATTCGATTGAATCCGATGGTCAGGTTTTGCTTGAAGAATTCTTACCTGGTGATGAAGCAAGTATGCTAGTTGTTATGGACGGGAGTGGCTTTGTATGCCTCCCTGCAAGTCAGGATCACAAAAGAGAATTCGAGGGGGATAAAGGTCGCAACACAGGCGGAATGGGTGCGTATGCTCCTGCGCCTGTGTATACAGATGAAGTGAAGGATAAGACAATTGAAAGAATAGTCGAGCCCATGCACAAAGCTCTTTCGTCACGAAGAGTACCATATCGTGGTGTACTTTATGTCGGATTAATGATTGATGAAAACAACGATCCATATGTTGTAGAGTTCAATGTTCGGTTTGGTGACCCTGAGTGTCAAATTACCATGCCGCTTATCGCTTCTGATTTAGGAGATTTATTGAATTCTGCTGCAAGAGATAAGTTGGCAGATTATGACATAAAGTTCCACGATAAGCATGCTTTGACAGTTGTATTGGCTGCAGAAAATTACCCCGGTTCAGTTGAGAAGGGTAGGCCAATAGAAAATGTACCTGGTGCGACTTCAGATTCATGGGTAAACCATGCTGGAACAATTACCCATGAAGGCCAACTTTTGTCCAATGGAGGGAGAGTTCTAGCATGTACTGCAATTGCTGATAATTTGGGTGATGCTGCTAGCAAAGCATACGGCCTTATCGGGCAAATAGAATTGTCCGGCTCACACTATCGCACCGACATTGGTCACAAGGCACTTTGACCATTATTTCCACTGCACCTTCTCAGTACCCCGTTTCCGGGGTGCGTCGAAGCATTACGCTTCTTTTCCCTTTAGGGAACTGATAAAAAGGGGTCATTGGTGGCCGCAATGCTACAGCCTTAAGGCTGCACTTAGATACCTAGAGGGAAACACTATGTCGATGGATCACGACAAACCAACCGGAACGCCAAATGCAATGCTAGGGTGGCTTATCGCACCCCTTGCAATTTTGATGGCATTCCTAGCTGACTATGGGCTAGACTTTGGTCTAGTTCTCGAAATGAATGAAATGAAACCGTTTGCTGCAATTGCTATTGCCGCAGTTCTCGGAATGACACCTCGTGTGCTCAAAGAAATGGAAATCATCAACACATCAGCAGCGGTTACTTCCCTCGCCACCCTGGTTGTTTCGCTCGTTCTTAGTGAAGGAGCATCGATTTACCTTGACTCAAACTTCCTTGGTTTGATATTCTTCATTGTAATGTTCGGAGGATATCTTCTTGATTCCAAAGGCCGTCATGAATGGAATACAGTACTGATTTTCACCATGATCGGTACATGGGCTTCAATGGTTTCTGCCGCAAACTTCGGCGATAACCAAACCAAGTTCTACACTCTTGCTGCAGACGGTAATGAGTACCTGCGAAATTCAGCATGGCAAGAGGCTTTAGGATTCGTATTCTTCAATACTTTAGCCGTGTTCGTAATTCTTGGATTACTTGCTGCTGTTCTATTGAGGGGAGTGCTAACTCCTGCTACTGACAAAGGATGGTTTGGTTACATCAAGCAGAACGATGGAAACTGGAACCGTGCAACTTTGCCATTACAAATCGCACTAGCGGTTTGGGCTGCAACTCACATTGCAGTCATGTATTACTTTAACACACTTTCAGACATGGACATCTTGGGCATCTGGTTCGAAGATGGATACCATGGTTACATTGGATTCTGGCCTGCTGCACTCACCGGTGTAGTCGCATTGAGTTGTGCTTGGATGACTGCTGAACGCTGGTTTACTAGAGCGATTTTCATGGGGTCAATGTGGATTCTTTACATCGTGTCTTCACTTTATGAATCAGGACACTGGTCCAGCGAGAGCCTAGAAGGAACATGGGCTGTTTGGATTTGGTTCGGAATTACTTTCTTCATTGGAGTTGCCATCTATTGGTTTGCTACCCATGAGGATTATGGTGGTTGGATGAACCGTGAGGCTCACGAACCAAGTCAGGCACGAGTATTCTGGTCTAATCACTGGGCAGGTATCATGACCTTCATGGCTTTCATGTTAGCATTAGCAATACGTGTACAGTGGTTCTTTGTACCTTCAATGAACCCTTCAGGTGGAGCAGAATGGGATCTAACCGGAGGTTCTGACCCTTGGTACATGAAGAGAGTTATCGACTACATTGTAGCAGAGAACGCTCACCTAATTTTCGATGCTGACAGGAACTATCCAGTTGGTGGAATCAACCCACGTCCTCCATTGTTCTCATGGTCTATGGCCATTGGTGCAATGTTGCTAACTAGCCTAGGTATCGAATCTAATGATGCTGTATGGTATGCAATGCTTGCACTTCCTGCAATCTTTGGTGCACTAATCATCTTCCCGATGGCTGGTATCGCAAGAGACAACTTCGGAAAAGGTGCTGGCGTAGTTGCTGCTTGGTTAATCGCCTTCATGCCAACACACGTTCAGAAGTCCACATGGGGAATGGCTGACCACGATTCATTCGTACTACTATTCCTAACAGCAGCCTTCATGTTCTACCTTAGAGCGGTTAAAGCAGGTGGAGACGACAGACTATCTCGTACTACCAATGCAACTCCTTCTGGAATAATAGCGGCAATGTCTGCTGTTCTGAAAGAGAGAAGAGCCGCATCAGCAAATGCTATCGCAGCAGGTGTCTGTTTCGGAATAGTTGCTCTGGGTTGGAAAGGATTCGTATACGGTCCTGCAATCATATTCTTGGCATACTTCGTTCAAGTGGCTATGAACATGTTCAGAAGAAAAGACAGTACTATTCTATCTGCACTCAATATCATGATGCTAGGGACCATCTACATGATGGTTTTACCATTCTATGGTCACCCAGAATTGGACTTGATCACTGACCCTACTGGTCTACAACCATTGTTGTTCATCACATTATTCACTGTAGCCATCGCATGGATTACAACCGGATTCCGTGACAAACCATGGTTATTGGTTCTAGGTTCTCTTGTATCTGGTGGAGCTGTATTTGGTATCATCATCTACATTCTACAAATTTCAGATATTTCGAATGCATGGAATGTCCTAACAACAGGTTCAGGATACTTCACTAAGAACAAGATTTTCCTGACAATTGCAGAAGCAGGCGCCCCTCAACCGGGTCAACTGTACGCTGCTTTCGGTCCAATTATCTTCGTCCTTGCAATTGTTATGGGTGTTGTAGCCCTATGGGATGGTGTCGTCAGAAAGAGCCAGACCAAACTAATTCTCGGAATGTGGGTTCTTATTGCATCCTACATGGCTTGGTCCGCAGGAAGATTCCTGTTCAACGCTGCACCTGCTATGACAGTTATGGGCGCTTGGGGAATAATCAGTCTGTGGAAGGCTAGCGGTGCTGGAAACATGGCTCGTTCTTGGAGAAGAATGGGTATCCGTACTCCTGGCGAAAGAATTTCAAATGCTAGAAAGGCATTATGGCGCACTCCACAATTCAGTGCTATAGGTATGGTATTGTTGATGATAGTCAGTCAACATGCAACTTACGGAATAGATGCTGCTATGCCAAATGGCGGACAAAATGAAGCAGACATGGATGAAACAATCTACAACATTGTACCTGATATTCTAAGATGGAATGACTTTGGATTCTCAATACTAGACGACTCTACGTATGATGAGAACTCACGATGGTACACTGGTTCCTTCGGTTCTGGATTCAATGGTGATGGTTGGAATCGCGCTAATACTTGGTTAGCACAACAAGACACTGACCAACCGTATTCGGACAAACCTGCTTTCGTATCTTGGTGGGATTATGGTTTCCAAGCACTAGAAACAGGAGACCACCCTTCAGTATCTGATAACTTCCAGTCTGGAATACCAGCAGCAGGTAACATGTTGTTGGCTAGAAGCCAAGAAGACTTGGCAGCAATGTTCATCTGGAGATTGTCTGAAGCAGATTTGTCATACAATGACGCAAAAACAGGCGACAGAACTCACACACCTTCCTTCACAAGCACATTAACATCTCACTTGACTGCTGACCAGAAGTCTGAATTCATTACTATTCAGACCAGTTTGGAGTCTGATGATGTTCTAGATCGTTCATTCAAGGTTATCATGGTAAACGATGATGTCGTCATGGCAGAAGGTCGAAATCCATACATTGATGGAGTTGTGAATGTGGAAACTCCTCTAGTTTACAAAGTATACGAGAATGGAGATTTAATCCCTTGTTCAGATGGCTACGATGGTGTAGGAGAGGCTTTCAGTTCAATTAACGAAGCTCAACCTGTATTCAACAACAACATTCGTGCTGCATCCGATACAGAGGATAACACCACTCACCATATCTTCGGTGATTATTGGTACACTTCTGACTTAATCGAGGAATTCGATTCTGTAAGTACAGGTATCCACAAAGCAAACGCTCGAATTGCGTTAATTACTCAATTATTGACCGCTTCATTGGATGATGAGGCTTTGCATAATTTGTATGTCGACCTTTCGAACAACAAGGTATACTCAGTACAGGACTATGAAGGGGCTCCTGGAGATTTAATCACTAGAGACCACGAAATCCGTTACTTAGCAGTCGATAACAAACTGTATGCTAGAGCCGGAGTATACAACTCTGAATACAGCGGAAGAAATCCAACTGGTATTTTCAGTCCAGTTTCTTCTCTATCTGGACAGGACTTCTCAACATTCATGACTGAAGTATACATGACAACACGAGGCCAATTCAATCAAGAAATGTCCCGTGCTGAATTCAATGAAGAAATGCGCAAGGATGTTTTGAATCAACAATCAGGTCAATCCTTTGATCCGTTGACTCTTGCGAATGTTAGAGTAGATCATAACTCAGATTACTTCGATACCATGCTAGCAAGGACATACGTAGGATATGGTGCAAGCAGTCTTGGATTTGCATCTACTGAGCAACCAGCACAGCACTTCTCTAGCGACCCTAATTATGGATCAGGTACGCCTAATTCAATGCTAACCAATGCTCTGCCAATGCCTGGTGCAATGCTGAACCACTTTGTAATCGCAAACTGGTACAACACTGACAATGAATATCAGATTGGAAACTCTAACACTCAAGTCAAGATAATGAAGTACTATCCTGGTGTTGAAGTTAGCGGTTCAGTAGCAATGTCTGACGACGGTCAGCCTCTACCTAATGTTAGACTTCTTATCGAACGTGATGCATTCTCTGGAGAAGACTCCACAGATTTGGACAATGACACCTATTGGATTCCAATCGGATTTACAGACGCAGATGAAAACGGCGACTGGTCATACACTGTACCTGCAGGCCGTATTCGTGTCTCTGCATTCGCAGGTGAATTCAATGATTTAGCGGCTAAGGATTTAGTCTCTACAGGGGATATTCAAACACAAATCTCAGATCTTCTGACTGAAACTAACACCAACCGTGAGATCAACCCTATCACTGCATTGCTTGGACAAGTAGCCAACATGAGTTGGATGGGAGAGATGACGCAGAACGTTACTGGAGAACAAGCTGACAGATTAACAGCATTCGATGGTAACTTTGACATCGCTGTAAAGTCAAGCGGTATTTCTGGTACAGTAACTTGGTCTGGTCATGAGTCCTTTGAAGGACAAGCACTCGACGATGTTGACTTTGTTCTATCGAACATTTGGGGAATGACCAACAATTATTCTGTTACCACAACCAGTGGTTCATTCACTACTGATGCTGGAGATTCCCGAGTTATTCCAGGTACTGGTGAAGTTACATTCACCACTGATGGTAAATTCGATACACAAGGAAACACAGGTATCGTCACAGGATTCTTTGGTAATTATACAAGAGCGGTTCAAGATGGTCGCTCTTACACTGCTAACGCTTCATTCGATGGTGCAGGTTCCATAGTGGCAACTTGGATTGACTATGATGCTCCGGATTGTACAGTAGAGACAGTAGGAAATGAAACAGTTACTACATTGCCTGTATGGAACGAGACAGTGGATGATGTCACAACTGAATCTACTCACATTGCTTGTTTGAAGCAGGATGGTAGTTACTTGTTTGATGGAATTGTAAATGCTAGCGGAAGAATGACTGCAGACGGTCAAGTAACCGTTGTAAAAATCCTTGATGGTGAAACATTCGAAGGCACAGGTATCTACGAAGGTATTGGTACTGCAAATGGAACAGGACTATTCATTGGAGAAGGAACATTCTCTGGCCCAATGGTATCTCCTGGTTCTTTCTACAAGACAGGACTAATGCCTGGTACATACAACATGATAGCAATGATGCCAAATGGTCGAGAAATACTACTTCCAGACCCGGTTGAAGTCACAATCGAGCCATCAAATGATATCGTTATGAAATTGCCAGGTTCAATCTTTGAAGACACATTGTATGCTGACTTCTACACTAATGGCAATCCTACACCACTACCAAATTCAACAATTGAATTAATTGACTTTGGTGTTCCGGAATCAGATCCAGTTCTGATTGTTACTGACGAAAATGGTTCATTCAGTTATGGACCACTAGCTACTGGTGACTACCAGTGGAGAGTTGACATCGACGAAGATGGATGGTACGAAGTTGAGCATAACTTCTCAGTTGGATTGGATTCACAAAACGTGACACTACTCCTGTCTGTACCTACAAAGAGAGATGTAACAATCAATCTTGATGGAGGAGAGACCGGATTAGACATGTCTAACCGAACAATTACCTTCACCAACACAGAAAGTACTGATTTGAACAGTTACGAAGTTACAGCAATCTCTGATGAGAACGGAACAGTCCATGCAGAAATCGACATGGGACAATGGATAATCTCCGATGAATCTGATGAAAATTATGTTCTATGGCATGAATTTGAAATCTCTGAAGAAGACATGGAAATCACCTTGCCTTATGCGGTAAGTGTTTGGATTAACGGTACGATCTGGGCAGGTCCTGGAAAGGAATTAGGATATATCGAGAATATCCTTGAAGACCCTCAATACAACGTTCCTGCCGATATACCAAAGCAAGACCTCGTAGGTGCTTCAGGAGTTACAATCGAGGCTCGCTCTGGAATGATAGTTCTTGAATCAACATCTGATGTTAATGGTAGTTACTCTTTCAGAATGCCAGAAGGTATGGAATTCCATGTCTCGGCTAGAACCTTTGTTGGAACTTCAAGTAACTCTCTAACTGCTGGAATGCTGATTACAAACGCATCCATGGTTACAGATACTGATCTATACTTGTTAAGTCCAAATATGATTCAGGGAACTGTTTGGCTAAGAGACTCTCCTGCTAACGGAAGCGGTCTTGCTTGGAACTATGGAATCTCTGGTTCACAGGGTACTGAAGTTATTGCAACATCTTCAGCTGGCCTTGAATTGAGAGACGAGATTGGTTCTGAGGGTGAATTCCGAATGTACCTTGGAGACGGTGAATGGACATTCACTGTATCCAACTCGGACATGAATGTCGGGCCAGTTACAGTAATTGCTGAGAACGTCACAGAGGGAGTTGATTTGGTGGCAAATCCATCCAATGTCTCTGTAACATTCCATGTGTTCCTAGACACCAATAAAGACGGTGCATGGGAAAATGGTACCGCAATAACACCATTCTTCAATATCACTTCAATTGATGAATTTGGAATCAATGTAAATGTTACAAGCGATATGTACGATGAAATTACCGGCGAACTAACAGTTGAATTGTCCGTAGGCAATTACATTATCGAAATGTATGAAGATAGTCCTCGTGACGAAAACGCTAGTGATTATCGACGTAGCACTTACTCACTACCTGGTCTAGATATCGGGTTAGTTCCTGCTACTGAAAGTATTGACATCCTCCTTGATGCAGACTACCTGATTACCGGTACTGTTCAGATGGAAAGTGGATTTGCAATGGCTAATTCCACAGTTTGGCTACGTAATGATGCAGGAGATGATTTCTATCCGCTTGTAACTGATGCAAATGGAACCTTTGCGGATTATGTCCCACAAGGAGAATGGTACATCGAAGTTGCTGACTATGAAGCAGACAGCAATGAAACAGAAATCTTCAGAGGATTTGTTGATATTGATGGCGCTACAACTGGACTTGAATTGAAGACAAAGACAGCAATGATTGTCAATCTACAACTTCAAGAGTCTATCACTGGAGTCAATGTCACATCAACACGTATTACAGCAGTAAGCCTTGACGGACTTGGAAATGTAAGTCTTGGACCATCTGATAATACTGGAATGATCAGCGAAGTCTTGATGCCAGGAAACTGGACTCTTGCTCTAAACCGTACTGAAACACTCGAGACCTGGACATTGGAAGAAGGAGTATACAACTCTGTAGACCAAATGGTCAACGGTAGCTGGGAAGCAGGATTAGTTGAATTAGACAAGTCTGTGTTAATTGGTGGTAAGATTTACTGGGATCTTGATGAAAACGACATGCCTTCATCGAGCGAAGGTATCGAAGGTGTCAATGTTACAGTTACCAATGACAACGGATTCAATGAATCTCTTGCTACTGACGAAGACGGTGTTTGGAAGATATTCGTTCCAATCCGTGATAATTACACAGTCGTCGCAGACAAACTTGGTTTCGGTTCTGTAACATACTCAGAAGACAACACTAGTTTCTACCGTGTCAATGACACTCACGAAAGCAAGGACTTCGAAATGAGTGCAGGAGTTGTAACAGTTTCAGGAAATATGACTGACATCCTAGGCGCAACTAGCCGTTTGGAAGGAGCAACAATCACTCTATATCCAGTAAGTGGAATAGTGCGTGATACAGTCACAATCACAACAACAGACTATGCAAATGACACATTGTCATGGAGCGGAAGTATTCAACCAGGTGACTGGATTGTTGTTGTAGAAGGAACTGATGTCGACGAAAACGGTGGCGGTGTTGCTATTGGACTACTAGAGGCATCTGTTCAAGAAGGCGCTTCTATCGACTTAGTAATGGCCAAGGGAGGATTACTATCTCTTACCTCATCATGGACTTCAATAGACAGCGTACTGTATGATGCAGGTGACGTTGCTGATGGAGTCGATATCGAATTCGACCTCGGTGATGGCATTACTTGGGTATCACAATTCGATTCTGAAGGTGAAATGTCAATCGTTCTTCCATCCGGAAGTATAACACTTGACAGTAGTTTCGAAACAGTTCAACATCAACTGAATCTAACAATGAAGTACACTGCTGGACTTTCAGTATTAGTGGTTCAAGATACTGCTGAAGATAGAAATGTTGAGTTCACACGACGTGTTAACTCTGACTTGGTTATCGAAGTTATTTCTGTAGATGATGGTGCAGTATTCAATGAAACCGATTTGACAGAGATGAATGCGATTGAAGACGACAATGGATACCAAGTAATCAAGTTGACACTTGGAGTAACCTATGAAGGTACAGAAGTCGCAGACGGATTCACAGCATCAGCTGGCGTCGGGGTCTCTCAAGATTCTGAGTTCTGGAAGATCGAATATCTGAATGATACTGGAGATGGAGAATGGACAGAAGTAATGGACATTGGATTGGGAATCGGAGTGGACAACAACGATTCTAATCAACTCCTATACAGAGAAGTAGAGGTTAGAATCACTCTACCTCTGCAAAACCAGACACGTACCTACACCGATGGACACCCTGTTAACATGAGATTTGTATCTGATGGTGGCATGAGTGAATCTAGTGTAAGAGTGAATGTACCTCAACAATACAATATCTCTCTTGAAGACACACCTGAATCAATCGGTGTTGGAGATGGTGGAGACACTCTAGTCACTTTACGTGTGGTTAACTTTGGTAACGGTGATGACCCAGTTGTTCTGGAATCAAGCCTCAGCCAAGCATGTGTTGACGCTGGATGGCAGGTAACACCTGGAATTACTAACGTCACTGTGGCTGCAGACTCTGAGAGAAGTCAATCCTTCACAATCTATGCTGCTGCAAACTCAACTAAGGATTCCTGTGATGTTGAGTTCACTGCTCAAAGTGGAGGCGATTTCGAAGTGCAATCCAGTACTACCAATGCTAAGATATCAGTTGCTAAACTAGTAATTGTAGAGGACTCTATCAAGCCTCTAGCTGCAGATGCAGGAGCCAACGAGGAAGGAATTTTCACAATTCCAATCAGTAACGAAGGATTCCTTTCAACTGGAAGTGTAGTAGTTTACTTGGAAGCGCAAGAAATATCTGATACTGTGTATGCTAGACAATCTTTCACTATTGCTACCATTCCTGCTGAAGGTGTTGCTTATGCAGAGTTCCAATATTCTGACTTCCCGCCAGGTATTCAACGATTCTCGGTATCTCTAGAAGTTCTAGATGATACACCGCTACACCCGGATAGTGAGGATTCAGAATTATTCGAAAGGAAATTCTCTAACATGGAAGACGAAGGCGATGAATCTCCTTGGTTAGGTATTGTCATTGTTGCTTTGGCAATTCTCGTGCTTTACGGCGGATTCAAGACTGCCCGCAAGGGTTCGTCTTCTCGCTTCTGATAGTTTCCAATAGGATCTAGAGCATCATTCGGGCCCCCGGCCCGACTGGATTGAGACATATGTTCAAGTCTTGAAGGCGTCAGCGTTAGATTATGTGGGGTGAAAATGAACTCGATAATGTAGAGTTCATTGCAGAACCTAGCGATTCAAGAATAGTGTCGGCTGTAGATGCTTCTACCATTGGCCATCAAGAAGGATGGAGGAGTGAAGTAATCGGTTGGAATCCTGAACCTGTTAGAGTAGTTTCTCGGCCCAGAAGGAATAATCAACGCATTGCAAATGCTGGTATT
>JAACDL010000146.1 GCA_009936765.1 Methanobacteriota archaeon | reverse complement strand
TCCCAACGCGCCAAGATAGTTTCATACCGACCCAATCTTCTTGTGGATTATCGATTACAATTTTGCCTACGAGGTTTTTACCACTCTTCACATCCTCAATTGTTATCTTAGGATTCTTAGGTGCATTTGAAAGGAATAAACGCTGTCTTCGTAAATCTCCTAGGTTTGCAGCAACACGTAACATAATTGGTGCTACCATCATTGGTACAATAATCACTGCTAGTATCGGATAGTCTAGCAATCCAAACCTAACCTTTCCAGTGCCAAATGTTGTAATTCCTAGTGATGATTGAATAGGTGTAGTAAATAGATAGAACAAGCACAAAAGAAGAACTATTACGACTCCGTTGATATAATTACGAACTTTAGCGTGTATCGGGTGAGGAATCAAGTACCACCCAGTGCGCTGCTTTTCAATGATCTGAGGCTTATCTCCATGATAATTAGAGTCCTTCTCATATTCGCCTTCAATCACTCTCTCGACTAGCCAAGAATCCTCATTCCCCAGTCTGAATGGTGGAATCACCGGGCCTTCAATTTCAAATGAATGTTCAACAATCGGGATATGTTCTGCATTCAATTTTGCAGATTCAAAAGGAGGATATCTGATTCGATGTTTAACACTAACCATTTCCTCACCCTATGCAAACAATAATTTGAATCCAGCCTTGACTGCTAATTTCCTAAATTCAGGTACTTTGCGCAGTAATGTCATTCCTAGGGGCACCGGATGTTCGATGTCACCTTCAAGATTAATTAAGTCTAATATTTCAGGACGGTTAAACATTCTGAAATGTGAATCTAATTCTTCATCATCAGGAATTGTGACTATCAAATCACGTAGAGCTCGTGCCCTGTCTTGTTCTTTCCTAAATGCCTTGAATGGCTTACAAACAGTAGCCAAATCACTTGAGCGTAATCTTCCCTTTTCGATAGCCTTGACTAGGTTTTCAATGATTGCATCTACTTGCCTAAAGCCAGGTCCAATCCCCCCTCCTGTCGTGGGTTTAGCCATGCCTGCTGCATCTCCTATTACCATAACTCGGTTCTTGAATGGTTTCTTGATAACTCCACAAGGGACCGGGCCACAATAGCGTGCAATTTCTTTTACATCTGAGAATCTTTCTTTCCATAATGGATGTTGGATAAGTGCATCATAACATTGCTCCATGCTCCTTCCTTCAAGGTCTTGTGGTCGTGACCAAACTCCGATTCTGTGAGTGTTATCACCAGTCGGTATTACCCAAGCAAAAAGTCCAGGGGCGACATCTCTACCTGTATACATCTCCAGCCAATTATCTTTCCCAGACAATCCACTTACATCAGCCTGGAAACCTATCATCATCTCTTTTGGACGGCCCATCTTGAAGTGTCTACGAGTCCAAGAATGTGCACCATCTGCTCCAATTAGCAAATCACATTGGATGTCAATAATTTCACCTTCACGTTCAATTTTAAGTTCAACGTAATCTTCCTTGACTTCAGCTTCTATTGGTTTTGACATCAACCACAGATGTGCACCTGCTTCCATAGCTTGTGCAACAACACCTTGATCGAATCTCTTACGACAAACTACGTGAGTTCTTGTATGGCCATCTTTGCCAACTGGTACCATTATCCCTGATGGAGAGTGGATGAGGGCCCCGTCAACGTTCTGTAGTATTGTTTCTTGTAAATTCACTCTTTCCATAGCAGGGGGATTAACAAGTCCTGCACATTGGAATGGACGTCCAATCTCAGCGTGCTCTTCAACCATTAATGTTGAAACTCCACGGGATGCCAATTCAGTTGCTAAACGCCCGCCGACTGGGCCGGCGCCGATGATAACAACTTGGTACATCAGGTGGTACTGTCAGCCTCTATATTGTCAAGGTTGTGCCAAATTATCTCTTAGCGAAGCGATATCCTACCGATTCATTACCCTTGAAGTAAAGAGTTGCAGTAAATGGTTTGCCTGCTTTTGAAGTGAAGTCTTCAAACGGCCCAACCTTCTTCTTTTCTACAAGTTCTTTGGCCTCTTCACGTGTTATTACTCTCTTGCTAACTTCTCGCATTATCGATATTTTACATCCTTCAGAGTTTGGCTCTGATTGGTAATGAGTCTCAGTTTCAATTATTCCAACATTGTGTTTTGTACACATTGCTACGATTCCTTCAACAACTGGGAATCTAGTAGCATCTGCAGCAGGTGCTCTTGGGGGGAACTCAAATCCTACCTTGTTTGCTTCCAATACAAGGAATGCAGGGAATGGTTTTCCTCGCTTTGAAGTGAAGTCATCGATAAGTTCTGACTTTCCTTCTGTCAATATTTTCTTAGCTTCAACTACAGAGATGTCACGTTTGCAAATG
>JAACDL010000145.1 GCA_009936765.1 Methanobacteriota archaeon | reverse complement strand
CAAGGGCAATGTGGCCGATTTGGTTTCACAGTGATAGTTACTTCACCATCTTCTTTCACATCGATATTTTGGACAATATCTCGACTTGCCCATGACTCCTGGTCATCGGGGTCTTTCCAGTCTCCTGCTAAACGTATAACCTTCCGTTGCAGGGCTGCATGCTTTCGACTCACTCAACATCCTCCAATCGTAATTGCTCAACCTTTCCTTCAGCTTCAGAAAGTTCAGTTTTACACTCTTTGAGTAGTTTCGAGCCTTCCTCAAATAATTTCAGAGTTTCATCAAGGTCAGTCCCACCTGCTTCTAATGCAGCAACAATTTGTTCTAGTCTTTTCATAGATTCAGCATAACTCATTCTTTCACCTCAGTTTGTACCTGGCCGTCCTTCAACACTATTGTGAGGGAGTCACCCGCCTTCAATCCAACGATACTGGTCACTGGATTTCCTTTTTCATTTACAGTCATGGAATATCCCCTTTCGAGTACATTCGTTGGATTTGTGGATTTGAGAATAGAGCTAAACTCGGTTAGGAGGTTTTTCTCGCGCATTAGTATTCTGTCGGTAGCAGAATTAATTCTACCACTCAATTGTGACTGTTTCAGTCTGGCATTCGATATCCCTCGCATAGGCGCTGCACTTAATCGAATAATCAAGTTGCCAATTTTCTCATTATTCCTAATGAACAACCGGTCTATTGCAAAATCTAGCCTATCTGTGGCTTGTGCGATAAGAGCCAATAAATCGTCCTTAATCGGAACCACTCTTTCGATTGCGTTTGAAGGAGTAGATGCTCTTATGTCTGCAATCATATCACTAACCATGTAATCAGATTCATGCCCTACTGCGCTAACTACCGGTATTGGGCAGTCGATTATTGCTTGACATACCGACTCCAAGTTGAATGACCAAAGGTCTTCAGGAGAGCCTCCCCCTCTTCCTACAATGATTAGATCAGCAGATTTTGAAGCGATTTCTATGGCTTGTATTATCTGTGCAGGTGCTGAGTTTCCTTGTACTAGAACCGGGATTAGTGTGTAGGAAAAGTTAGGCCATCTATCTGAGATTAATCGCTCCATATCTGAGAGAGCAGCACTGCCTGCTCCGGTAATAATGTGCAGTTTCTTTGGAATCAATGGAGCAACTAACCTTGGCCTATCCATTGTGCCATCTTGCTGCCATCTCTGAATCAGTTCTTGGCGAGTTTTTTCTAATTCACCAATGCTCTTAACTGGTTGAACTCTGCTTGCTTTAAACTGCATTCTACCCGTTTTGACATAGACGTCAATTCCTCCTAGAGCAACTAACTTATTTCCTACTTTGATACTTTGAGAGTTGAAAGAATTATTTCCGTTAAAAAGCACACAGTCTATCGAGCCATTACTATCTGTGAGTGTAAAATAGGAATGTCCAGACCTGGCTAATGTCAACTTGGTTAACTCACCAATGATGGCAGCATTAGCGAGGTATGGTTCATTGACCAATGACTTGCGAGCGAGGGCAACAAACTGGCCCACCTCTACCGCTTCACCCGCCATGGTTCAACATGTGCGTCCATAGTTCTTGAATAATCCCATTTCAAAGGAAGAGGTTTTCAGGGGGGGGCTGGTCGCCACATTCGTTCCAGATAGGGGTTGGCCCCTTCTTGGAATGGTGATATTATGTCTGACAAGGATACTTCAAAGGATAATTCCGATGATGAAGAAGATTGGATGTCATACGCGAATGCAGGTTTCGGGGCTACCGATTATTCACTTTGGGACGAATCTAGTGAGGAGGCCAAAGTCGTTAAAGAACCCGAATGGGATGGTGAAAACCTTCAGTTGGATACCGGCGAGGAAGAGATTCCATCAGCCCCTCGTCCAGCAGGGCTCAAACACTTGGTAAGGATTGGAACTTGTAATCACTGTCTTGGAAGAGTTGGTGGCAAAAAGAGATTCGGCCAAACAGTTCTCGAATCAGGAATCGAAATAAGAACATCAATTGTGGAAACCGACTCCTCTATGGCAAAAGCACGAGAATTGGAACCACTGTGTCCTTTCTGTGAAAATTTGTTTGAGGAAGCCCCATTGCTCGCTGAACTTATCAAAGAAGCAGTGGGGGAAAGAGAATGTTTCCGTCTACAACTGGGTGCTAGAATACCTAAAGATCAGACAGAAGCAGAAGATCACCTGCGCAAGCGATTTGGAGCAGGTGGCTCGCTACCTCTGAAATCTAGCCTAGTCGAAGAGGTTGCTCATCAGCTAAATGCGATAAACTTTGGAGTAAAGTTGGTAATTGACAAGCCGGAAATACTTGCATTAATCGATGTATTAACGCTCACTGTAGAATTGGACATACGCTCACACTACATGTACGGGAGATATCGTAAGTTGGAGAGAGGAATCCCTCAGACAAAGTGGCCATGTCGGTCCTGTAAAGGTAGGGGATGTCTCAAATGTGAACAGACCGGTTTGCAGTACCTTTCATCCGTTCAAGGTTTGATTGGTGACCCATTGCTGGATATATTTGGTAGTGAGGAACATGCATTTCATGGAATGGGAAGAGAAGATATCGATGTGCGTTGCTTAGGGAGAGGACGTCCGTTTGTAATTGAATTAAAGAAGCCAATTAAGCGAGATATCGATTGTGATATGTTGATGAAAAAAATCAATGATGCAGCAGGTGGTAGCCTTGAAGTTTCAGATTTGCGGCCTTCGAACCGTAGTGAAGTTGTTAGAGTAAAAGACACACCTGCTGAGAAGTCTTATCGGATAAAGTACCGAATAGAACCCCTAACTGAAGAAGAACTAGAGGAACTGACTCAAGTTATCGAAGTGCCGAAGAACAATCAAGATCGCAACCGCAGACGCAAAGACCACCACATGGGCAAGAAGCGTAAGCAGAAAGAAGAACCAGTAACAATAGATTTCACGCAATTGAAAAAAGCAGAACTGGTTGCTCTATGTGAAGAAAAGGGCGTTTCAAAAAGCGGAACTAAAGATGTTTTAATTGACAGATTAAGTAATTTCAAGGAAGAAACCCTCCCCTTGCCAGACCCGGACTATGTCATGGAGATTATGGAAAAGCTACAGGGCTGCACACTGGCACAGCGAACCCCTGAGCGAGTTGCACACCGCCGTGCTGACAAGATTAGGCGCCGCAAGGTCATAGAAACATCAGGTCCTTCAATCGAGGTCGGCGATGATGGAATTTTGAGGGGTCAATTCGATCTAAGGTGTGAATCAGGGACCTATGTCAAGGAAACCGTTCATGGGGATGGAGGAAGAACCCAGCCTTCAATCGCCTCTCTAATCAAGGCTAAATGTACAGTCGAATGGCTCGATGTAGCCGATATACACGCAGATTGAGCGCGTCGCGGTTCTTATATGCGCCGGGTGGGTCGGCAGGTTGCTTCGAATGGTCTAATGACACTAGAAGCAGGAGTGCGAAGAACATGCAGAAATCCAAAGGCCAACGCCAAGGCACCCGTAGTATACTGCGCAAAGGACGTCACCAGAAGGGACGCGTAAGCATTTCTCGTATCATGCACGAGTACAAAGAAGGCGACCGTGTAGCTATCATTCTAGATGGTGGACAACAGATGGGAATGCCTCACCGCAGATTCCAGGGTCGAACCGGATTTATTCAGAAGCGCCAAGGTAAGGCTTGGGTTGTTGCAGTCAAAGACGGTAACATGCAGAAAACCGTTGTCGCTCGCCCTGAGCACCTCAAACCACTGGAGTGATTCTAATGACTGATGAAGGTACATTCACCGATTTTTCCTCTGTTAGGGACATGCTATTGCACGCTCAAGAGCGCCGTGGTTTCCTAACCTACGAACAGAAAGCAGCACTACAGCATGCAGAGTGGGCAGCCAGCGGTAACCGAAACGGTTACTCTACTGAGCCAAAGGTATTCACTGATATTTTCAATGCAATCATGGAAATAGAACTTTTCCAGAAGTACCCTGAACTAGCAGCTAAACTTGCTGAACTTATGCCAATGCATTCAGATGATGTACGTGCGGTTATTGCTAGCCGTCGTATTTCTATCGAAGGCGGAGATGTCGAAGCAGTTCTCGACATAGTCCGCCAGCATGTCGGTGTTGAGTGAACTCCGACGGTTGGTGAGCGAAATGCGTAACGATCGTCGTGGCGGCCAGCGCAGAAACCAACGCTCTGACAAGCCAGATCCTTTACTCATGGTAGAATGGTGCAGAGTAATCGACCATCCTGAAGCAGGCGGGGTTGTAGTTGTGGTAACAGAACCATCACTTCACGTAATTCGACTTCGTGCTAAACCTAACTCTGGCCTACAAATGGTTGGAGCCCGCCTATACATGGGGATAGACCATTCTAAGAGAGAAGTAGTTCAAGATATTCTTGGGTTTGCTAGAATTCGTGATTTGTCAAACTCTTCATCTATAGAAATGCCATTTGTTATTCAGCAATTTATTGAAGACACTCCTGAAATATTCCTTCAACAATTTTTCAACCGTGCAGGTAATCTTTCATTGAAAATGCACGCATTCGAATTATTGGCTGGAGTTGGGAACAAGAAGGCTTTGGAAATGGTTGCAAGCCGTGGACGTGCGGGCTGGGAGAGTGTTACCCAACTGAATGAAGACTGCAGTATTAATGCCCCAGAACTTCTTGCTAAACGCCTTGTTGCAGAGATCGAAGATAGGGAACTTCAACCTCGTTTGATAGACCTACTACTGCGCCAGGATGAGTGATTTACATGGGCCATGGAGCCCGTGTTCTGATTGAACGCCTGCGAATGCGTCAGGATAATATCAAATCCCTTGGGCAACATTTTCTTAACAACGAAGAAGTATTAGATGAGACAATGAATTTGTCAAATGTAAAACCAGAAGACCATGTTATCGAGATTGGTCCAGGACCCGGAGTTTTAACAGAGAGGCTCTTGGACACAGGATGTACTCTTACAGCAATTGAATTAGATTCAGGAGCGTGTGAGTTTTTACGAGATAATTTCCCTTCACTAAATCTGATTGAAGGCGACGCTCTTCAAATTAAATGGCCTACTGCTAATAAGGTAGTGGCAAATATACCGTATCAGATTTCTTCTCCATTGATTGATGCCATCACCCGTACACCTTCGATTGAAGAGGTAGTAATCTTAGTTCAAGAAGAGTTTGCAGAACGATTGGTTGTCGAGTGGGAAAGCGACAAAGGAAGCTTAGGCATGTGTACGATGATGGATTGGGATTGCACATTTGAAATGAGAGTTGGTCCACATTGTTTCACGCCATCACCCCAAGTTCATTCACGTCTGGTTACTATGACAAGAATCGAATCTCCCGAGAATTCTAAACTTGCTAAACTATTGATTCGGCAAGCATTTGCTCAGAGGCGCAAAAAAATCAGAAATACGCTTTCAAGAGCTCCAAAAAGAATCGCAAGAGTGAGTGGTTGGCATGCAAAGGCCTATCGCGATGCAATGCAGTCTATTGATTGTGACTTCTTCGATGAAAGGCCAGAAGATTTGGATTTGGAAGATTGGTTGGAATTAGCACGACTTCTGGAAGACGCGCGAGCGGCGATGGGTTGACATCTAACCGCCCGCTCGGCCTGTCTCGTCGGAGGGGTGCACATGGCAAAGAAGGACACATATCTGGCTCTATTACGTCGAGGAATTGACGAAACTACAGCAATGCAATTAGCAGATGCTGGAATCAAGATTGGAGATCTGAAAAAGATCGATAAATCTCAACTGGTTGAGAACTATGGATTGAAGCCAGATATTGCTGATGGTGTTTTAGAAATCATCACAGCAGGACCTCAATCTCACGGTAAAGAAAGATTCCTGTCTAAGGTCCTAGCTCCTGAGCGCAAGCCTGAGAGCAAGATCGAAGAACTCAAGTTCAAGCGCAAGCAGAAGGACGTTCTCTCCGAACTAGCAGAACAAAAAGAGCGTCTAAAACTCGCTAAGGTAGAAGCATTCCGTGCTCAAAAATTAGTCATGAACCGTCTAGGTAAGACGGTAGAATTGATAGTCAAATTAGAAAATAACCTACACGATGAAGGTAAGGACGATCAGAAAGTTAAGATTCGAGACCAACTGGAAACACGTGGTCTAGAAGCTGCTCGTGATCATGAGATGTTAGAATTAGAAGGGACTCCACAGGATATCGTAGATTTCCGCCGTAAGATAGTTCCAGAACTAATTCTTCATGCGTGCCCTGAATGTAACGAAGAAATGGATCCACGCACAAGCAGAAATCCAGATGATTCAGCAAATTGGTCATTCATCTGTTGGGAATGTGAAACACCATTCGCCCCCGGACTTTCATCCACAGTCGATACCATTATGGAAAACGGTGGAAGAATCGAAATCGACCCAGATGCACGCCCAAGGAATCCAGTTCCACCTAGACCCGCATCACAAGACTTTGCTACAATCAATGAATTGGTTAAGGCAGAATTAGTACAAACCGGTGCAGATGCAGATTCGATGACTCAAGCAGCAGAGCAATCTGTTCTAACAAGTGGTCTAATGAGTATCAATGATTGGATTGACCAAACACTAGCCGCAAAGGGATACATCCAGGCACAAGAAGATCGAGAAGACTTCATCTTGAGAACTGGTGCAGGAGCAACCAAGTTCAACAAGTGGATGAAGAAGGCTGGACTTTACTTCAACAAGCAAACTGGCCGCTGGTCACGTTGGGAAGACCGTTGAGGTGCTCCTATGGGACTCATCCGTTTCCTACGTGGTGCAAAGCTACTTGGGCAAACAACTGAGATACCAGGTAAATCTCTAGTAGAGCATGCTTACGCTGCAAATGTCGACATTCCGACGAACTGTACTAGCGGCAACTGTGGCTCATGCATGGTTACTCTTCTATCTGGAGATGTAAGTATTCCAGAACCACTAACTCCTGGTTTGGATGAAGAAATAGTCGAAGAAGGTGCTAGACTCGGATGTATCGGAATTCCATCAGGAGATGTTGATATCGATATTTTACCACCACTCTGAGGTTAAGTTATGGACATACCAATCTGGATTTGGGCCCTTAATATCGTGGGGGTCGGGGTCGCAGTGTGGTTTTTATCTTGGAGACTTAAGTCCAAACTTGCTGAAGTCGAGGAGCGGCATGTAATGAGTGGTATAACTCATAGAAAACGCATTGATGAGAAGGATTGACTCCCCAAAGCGCATATGAGAGGCTGGTTGAGGCGTAATCATGGCCGAACTTCGATTACAGACTACAGGTGCGGGCGTAATAGCTTCATCAGAGTTCACACTAGATGGCATCGAAGAGGTTGTGAAGGGGAAAGGTTCAGCCTGGCTAGACATCCTGAAGCCTGATGAAGAAGTCAAACAATGGTTGGAAAATATCGGAATCGACGAGTTGGCCGTCGAGGATATATTCGGACATGCAAGTGATACTGTTCAGAGATTCGATGGTCATAGGTTCATCGTAGTTCGTGCTCGTGACGCAGACAACCGCTTAGATACAGAGCCTGTTGCTATAATTCTCAGAGGTGATTTGATGATTACAGTTAGGGGAACTAGGATTCCTGCATTGGACGTTTTCAGCAGGCGTTTGAAGACTGCAGATGATGATGAAGTAGCAATAGGTGTAGATTTCCTATTGTATGAATTACTAGATTCAATTGCTGATGATTGGACACCTATTCTTTCTGAATATTCGAATAAACTAGATGACCTTGAGTACCAAGTATTCGACCCTTCTAAGGCATATGAAGGGCTACTGGAAGGACTACATGATTTGAAGAGATTACTGCGAGAAGCAAGTAAATCAATTGAATCTCTCCAGTCTGCATGTCTACGATTACTAAAGCCAGGGGAGAGATTAATCAACGAATCTTCACTTGCATTTTTTACAGATTTGCAACAATTATCCAACACTTTAGTGAAGCGATGCTCCGCATATTCAGCAGGTGCAACCAGCACCAGAGATACCTATCTATCACACGTCAGTATGGATCTAGCATTATCAAATGCTAAACTAACTGAAGTAATGACCACATTGACAATTATTGGTGCAATAATGCTGCCGCTAACTCTTATTGCTGGTATCTTTGGAATGAACACTCAGTTACCAGCCCAGTTAGATGAGATTGGTGGTTTCTGGACTATAATGGCTGGAATGATACTCTTTAGCATAACAATGCTGAGTTGGTTTAGGAAAAAGAATTGGATTTAATTATTCCTTTAATGCAACATTCGGCTTTGGCTCGATAAATCCTAATGCTGCAGTTGTTAGTACCATTGAAGCGATTAATGAAAGTAAAATCATCATGGCAGAGAATAGTCCAAATGTATTGAAAAGTCCCATTGATGAAGTTGCGATTATTGAGAATCCAGCAATATCTGATACGGCAGAGCCAACCAATGCCAACGCACAAGCTCCACCAACACCATTCAAAGATTGACGGTGATCTCTTCCCTTTTCTCTTTCTTCTCTATACCGTTCGGTAACGTGTATACAGTAGTCAATACCCACTCCAAGAGAAATTGTTGCAATAGTAACTGTCACTATGTTGAGAGAATATCCTAGAGCGTAAATCAAGCCATACAACCAAATTACAACCAATAGAATCGGTGTCAATGAAATCAGGGCTTGTTTAACAGAACGGAAACCGATTGATAATGTAATCAATACGAATAAAGAACCTAAGAATAGCGATGACTGCATTTCAGATTGCATTCTGTCGCTTGCAACGAATCGTGTAATCGGCTTACCTGTTAGCATAACCCAAGTCAGAGGTTTGTCATCTTCCACACTACCTTCCTCTTCCCACGTTCCACTTGAAAGGTTGAACATAGGTTCTAAATCACGTTTGATTTCTTCAAGACCTGGGCCCATTGTGGGGAAGTTCTCAGGAGAAGTAATTCCAAATCTAATGATCATCTTGTCGTAGAAAATCTCATTTCCGTCAACAGATAACCATACTCTTTCAGGGTCTATTTCTTCACTCGGTGCTATGTATAGGTCTACGAGTGATGAAGGCACTTCAGTGCCAGGTATGCCATCTAGAGAGAGAACTCCGTAAAGGAATATTATGCAATCTCTATCATCTAAATCAGGTGCATTTAGGACTCCGGATGTGTCGCAACCAGATTCATTATATCCTCTGTTCCAGAAAGGTTCAGGGTTACCAATTAGTGATGCTGATGCGGCAATTACGAATTCATCGATTGCTAGGATGTCAACTGAACCATCGGGTGTTCTGGTCATTTTATCTTTGACACCATCCGTTTTCAGATTGGCGTTTTGTCTAAACTCCTCTATGGCTTTGAAAACTTCAGGGTCTGCAACGTCCCCTTCAATCAGTAGCATTGCAGGCTCTCCTTCATCAGAGAACCTCTCTGTAACTACTCCGACTCCAAGTGCGAAATCTGATTCGTCGTCAAGGAAGTCGTCCACAGCGAAGTCACCTTCTAATTGCATCATTCCCCATGCTGCTGGTAATGTCATAATCAGGCATATCGCCGCGATAATAATCGGTCTCTTTCCTGTACCCGAGGTGATTGCAATGTTTTGCAACAACTCCTTTTTGATGAATTTACGCTTAACCTGCGGCGTAGTATTCTTCCCCTTTGCTTCCATCCACTCATCGAATGAAACCCTCACGAGTGGTGCCCAAATACCGGTTAGTAAGAATGCAGCTAATACTCCGAGTGCGGCCTCTACCCCGAACGAGCGCAGTGCTGCAACATCGCTGAATAGATTTGCAGCGAAGGCAGCCATTGTTGTAAGAGAGGTAAGCATGATTGCTCTGCCTACTCTATTTACAGTGATTTTACCAGCCTCTGTAGCATCTTTTCCTAGACCTCTCTCTTCCTTATATCTGTGAAGTGCGTGTAATGAATCATCTATGCCTAAGGCCAGTACTAGAATGGGGAGTAAGTTGGAAAACTGTGATCTTGAAATTATGTCATATCCAATCCAACCAAACAAGGAGGATGCGTGTCCAATCATTCCTTGCATCCACAATAGTGCTCCTCCAAGAGCCATAGAAACAATGGCTACATCAGACCATCTTCGTAGAGATGCGTACAATAGCACGATAATTACTAATCCCATTCCGAATACTAATCCACCAGAATTTTGTAATTCTATGTTGACTTCTACATTTACGGCCTGACCAACCAAAAGTGTTAGTGAATGATTATCGTGACTTCTAAGATGCCCTTCTAGATTCATTACCGACCATTCTATTGAGCACGGAGAATCTAGGCCCAGGCAGTATTCTGAAGTGTAGTTTGGAGGGTGAAGTAGTAATTCAGTACCGCTCAAACGATAGCCACCAATCACGACTCCATCATCGGAGAAATCGATATCAGTTTCAGAATAAGCATCTTTCCAAGCATTTGTCCATCCGGCCTTTTCCAATTCCGCCCTGTCTAACTGAACTAGTAGCCAAGACGCCGATGCAGACCATCTTCCGGGACCGGGTCTAGCATTTTCCCAAGTTCCATCAACATTCAATGAACCCCCTATTGGACCACCGACAATTCCTGCATTTTCATCCGCACCGACAAATCCTCTATCCAATGAAAGCCATCTGCGGAAATCCTAACCATTTGACATAGCCATTCGATTACTGGCTAGGTCAATGTGGGCTTGAGTAAGTTCTGGATCATCGAAAGTCAAGCAGTCCAACACACCACAGTCATACCAATTTGTAGCAGGTGGCTCCGTTCCGGACAATGTCAAAGTCGGTTGAGTTAGTACTGATTCATTAGCCATGAATCCTCTGAAAATATCTGCAAGACTCATCACTCCAGCCGTCTGCAAACCAGTAACATCGTTGATGAACGGTTTAGTGTATTGGCCTAATGGGTGGTCGTAAATCACATCATGCTTCGCCTGAATCTCTCTAAGGATAGTTAGATTGAGTATCCCTCCGTCGGTTGCAGTGATGCCTTTCCAATCTTCTCCTGCTGGAATTATTTCTGAGGCTTGAGCAAAATTAGAGTAGTCGGGAATCCCGTCTTCTAAGAGCGGCACAGGAACAGGAGTTGAGCCCACTTCAGCAGGATCTCTGACACTAACTACGAATCCAAGAATGATTTCAGTAGTTGAAAATTCATCGTTAATTTTTCTCTCGGCGGTTAATTCCGGGGACTCCATATCGTAAGATTCCATGTCGATTGGCTCAAGAGCTTTCAGGACTCCAGGTATCATCAAAATTGTAAGAACAAATACGGCGATGTGTACCTTTTTCCGATGAGGAACTAAGAAATTAGATAATGTCTCAAAGTTCGCCATTGCTACTTCCCCTATCTTCTCGTTATTGAACAGTTGTATTCATGTGTGTGATATGTAACGCAGGTCTGCGCGGGGGTCGCCCAGCTTGGTCAACGGCGGTGGGTTTAGGTCCCATTCCTTATTGGTTCGCAGGTTCGAATCCTGCCCCCCGCATCTAGTATAGGTCTTGCACTGCGTTCTGCAATTAGGATTATTCCAGTTATTCAAAGTCCCTTTTCCTTAAGGGATTCAAGAATTTCCTTTTGTGACTCGTCTAGAGTTTCAATCTCTAAGAGTGTGAACTCAATATCGATATTCTTCACTCTTTGTCGGTCACCTACTTGGGAGAGTGGGGGAATGGATATCTTTCCTTTTATTCCAGTTGGAAGAGTAACTGTGACTTTACCTCCAAGCATGAGTGTTGAATATGGGACTTCAACTTCCTTTACGATTCGTCCCCCATCCCATCTACAACCTTCTCCAGGATCAATTCTGATATTCACTATTAGATCGCCATTAACTCCTTGGGGGTGCCCATGGCCCTGGTCCTTAACTCTGATTTCCTTACCATGCCTAGTGTTTTTGCTTACTTTGACACTAATGTTTTGTCGTATTTTGTCAATACTGCCATGACTTCCGGGAATTAGTTGTGTGTATGCGAGGTTGAATGAGCCGCCTTTTTCTGCTTCAACCGGTGTCAAATCGAGCCATGCAGTTGCATCACGTCCTCTTTCTTGTGGAGGCCTAGGTGCTCCTCTCTGACTTTGCCCTCCTCTGCTCTTACCGAACATTTGTGAGAGAACGTCTTCCATGCCGCCCATGCCGCCCATGCCGCCCCTTCCGCCGAAGGGGTTTCCGCCTCCGCCGCCGAACATTCGCTCTTGTTCGTGCTTTCTTCTGGCCTCAGCGTTTTCAATCGAATTGTATGCCGATTGAACTTCTTTGAATTTTGTTTCAGCAGCAGGTGAGCCATCGTTACGATCAGGGTGAAATTGCCTCGCAAGTTTGCGAAAAGCCTTCTTAATTTCAGCATCGCTGGCGCCTCGGGAAACACCGAGAACCTGATATGGGTCTCGCTCCGCCATGGTACTATCGAGGCGCAAGTGTGCTTTGAACCAGTCGATAAACCGACTTCACTTGTACCGCTGAGGTTAAATGAGGGTCGTAAGTCGCCAAGTTACCCCTGAGGTGAAACCATGTCAGATAATAATGACCAAAACCGCTCCTTCGAGGACAAGGTACAGGACAAGCAAGACGCTATTGAGGCGCAGTTCCGCAAGATATCTCGCGGTAGCTGGGCTCGTATCATTCGTATGGCACGTAAGCCAACTCCCCAAGAGTTCAAGCAAACTTCGATTATCTGTGGTATTGGATTATTCATTCTCGGATTCATTGGATTCGTAATGCTCGTACTAATGGACAACTTCATCCCGTGGATTATTCACGATGTCTTTGGCATTTGATTTGGAGGAATATGTATGACTGACGCATTTATCGCATTTGTTCGCCACGAAGAAGAATTACTCTTGCTTCGCCGCTCTAAGTCTGATACGGATTCACCTGCCCTATGGGACGGAGTTTACGGTATAGGAGACTCTGAAGAGGATGTACTCAACCGTGTTTCAGAGTGTACTGGAATTCCTGTTGAAGACTTAGAATACGTTCGTGCAGGACCTGCACTTGGAATTGACATCGGTGGCCGTTTGCAAGATATCGCCCCATGTCTGGTAATCTCTTCCAGCAAGGAAGTAACTCCTACGGGTCGTTACATCGAATCAACTTGGGTTGACCCTGGGGAAATCAAAGACCACAATTGTGTGTTCGCAGACCTAGATATGGAAAACAGCGACAAACTATTCCGTGAAATGTATGGTTCAGTCGCTGCTTACCTATTCATCGTTAAGACTGCTATTGGTTCTGAAAAGAGAGTAGCTGATGAAATGCAGGCTCGCCTTATGGGATCAGGTTCATTGTCCAAGATCCAAGATGACATCTACGGGATTCTACATCCTACTGGAATGCGTGGATACGTTATGGTTGAATCTAGTGCTCTTCATCACGTTGAGAAACTAATTGGTCGCTCTGGTGGCCGTGACCCTAAGGCTCGCCGTGGTCTAAACCAAACTCCTCTGAAGAATGCAAAGACCGTTCTTCCAGGTGAAGCCCCTCTGAAGGATATTCTGCCATACTTAGAACCAAAGGCTGTAACCAGCGGAATCGAAGTTGGATGTATCGTAGAGATTGTTACAGGTGCATTCAAGGGCGAAAAAGCCCGTGTTACTAGCGTTGCTGAAACCAAGGAAGAAGTTAGCATGGAATTGTACGAACAACCAATTCCAATGACTCTGAAGATGCGCGGAGACCACGTCCGTGTTGTCGAAAGAGTCGAATGATGGGCTTTTACCTCGCAACAGCCCCTTTCCACACATCACCGCGTGGAAACATTATATCTGATGTTTAGGGGCGCCTAAGCATGGAGATAAAGGAAATTTTAGACCCAAAGAAGCTTTTACTTGCAATTGGAACAATGGTAATCGTCATTTCTGTACTTGGAATGGCAAACAGCGAAGACTGGGCTGAATGGGCTTGGGATGACGAACCAGTAGGTGACCACGATGCTGCATATGAACAAATGTGGGCATTACACATGATGCCTATCGGTGTAATGGCTATTGGAACTGGATTATTCGTAACAGGTAAACCTCTTGCTCAGATGTCTATGATTTCTTCTGCAGCTGTCGTCTTAATCATCGGCGGCGGAATGGGATACATGACTGGAGAGCATGGCTATGATGGCACTCCACCAACTATCTGGATGATTATACCAATTCTTACACTATTACTTACTTTACTTCTTGGAATTGCAGGATATATGCAGTACAAGGACCTTGAAGAAACAGAGGAGGCCTGAACAATGGATCAATTAAAGAAAATCCTTAACCCGAAAATCTGGCTGATTATTATGGCTTTACTCCATGCTCTAGTTGGAACTATTTTGCAGACTGATTGGAATGATGATCCTCAAGTCTTGATAAGCGGATTCATGCTATTGACATCTGTAACAATGTTGTATGTTGCTTTCTTCACTGCAGGAGAAGACCAAGCAAGATTGACTGCAGTAATCGCAGGACCTGCATGGGTTTGGTTTGTTGTTGCATGTGCAATGGGACTCACTTGGCAAATAGGCGCTGGTGATCCAATGGAGATGACATTTGCAGAAAATATTCCACCTATGGCTATTTGGGGATTGACTGCTCTTAGCGGATTACTCCACGGCAACTTTCAAAATTTATTAAATAGTGATAGCGAATAAATCCACCAGTGACCCGAAAGTAACCGACGCGGCGCGGTTAAATAGGGGAGGCAAGTCGGCAACCTGCTCACGTCCGTGTGAGTAACAGAGGTGTACAAACATGCCAAAGCCTTGGACTAGCCATTTAATCATCAAAGCGCTAGGCGTAAAGAAGTGCAATGGAAGTTTGGACGCAGCTACTGAGGACTTGAGCCTCGAGAAGGCGATGGACGTCGCTCGCCAAAAGCAGAACGACGGCCACTTAACCGGAGCCGACCTGAAAGCGCAGACCCGTGAGGTCATAGGCACATGTGTGTCAATGCGTGTGAAGATCGACGGCCTCTGGGCTAAGGACGCACTGAAAACAATTGAAAATGGAGATTGGGACCAACGTTTCGTTTGAACTGAATCACGGACCGCGGGAGAGGGGCCTTGGCTCTTCGAAGACCGAAGGGGTGACAGAATATGGAAGAAAAAATATCAGAAGCAATCAAGAACGCCGTCGAAGGCGCTCCAGAACGTAAGTTTGTTGAATCATTAGACATAGCTTTCACAATAAGAGATGTTGACCTTAAAAATCCTAACAACCGTATTCAGGAAGAAATCCGTCTTCCTTCCGGTCGTGGAAAGGATCTGAAAATCGCAATGTTTGCTGCATCAGATGCAGCACAGAAGGCAAAGGCTGCTGGCATTCATGTCATCGACCCTTCCGAGATTGAAGAACTAGGAAAGAACAAAGGTACCGCTAAGAAACTAGCTAACTCCTACGATTTCTTCCTAGCTGAAGTCCCTCACATGGGACTAATCGGCCGTTACCTCGGTGTGGTACTCGGTCCTCGTGGTAAAATGCCACGTCCAGTACCTCCTGTATTAGACCCAGCAGTTATCGCAAATGGATTGAAGTCTACTACAATCATCAAGTCTCGAGACAAAGTAACTTTCCAAGCATCCTTCGGGACCCGTGCACAATCTCACGAGGAACTATTGAAGAACGCAATGGAAGTTTACAACCGTGTAACTTCTAAACTTGAGCGTGGAATTGGAAACATCCGTTCTCTTTACATCAAGACCTCAATGGGTCCTGCAACAAGAATCGAGGTGATTAATTGATTCCTAAGGTGGCATCTTGGAAAAAGGACACAGTTTCTGGTCTTACAGAAATGCTTCAGAACGGCGGCACTCTTGCAGTTATCGATATTCATGGAGTTCCAGCAGGTGCAATGCTAGGCATGCGTGCAGGCCTACGTGGAAATATGTCTATTCAAGTTGCAAAGAAGCGCTTGATGAAAATTGCTTGGGAAGCAGCAGGTAACGACTTCGCTGATCTCGAAGAATTATATTCTTCAGCAGTACAACCAGCACTTCTACAGACAGATTTGTCATCATTCCAGGTTTTCTCAGAATTGAAGAAGACTGAAGCAGGACGTGCAGGTAAGCCCGGAGACGTTGCTCCTCACGACATTGTTGTTGACAAGATGGATACTGGGATGCCTCCTGGTCCTATTGTTGGAGAATTAAACTCCGTTGGAATACCTGCTAAAATCGTAAAGGGTTCCGTTCAAATCCAGAAGAAAGTTACTATCCTGAAGGAAGGAGAAGAGTTCGAAGGAGATCTCGGTATGATGCTTTCTAAGATTGGAATTAATCCAATCGTCACTGGCTTGAGGCTTTGTGGTACTATCGAAGACGGTACTAGGTTCCAACCAGCAACTCTGGACATAGACTACGAACAGTTCGAGTCGGATTTAATCAGCTTTGGTGCTGGTGCATTCAATCTGGCTTGCAACATTCGCTGGTTCACAACCCAGACAACCCCAACACTCCTGTCCAAGGCGAGCGGAGAAGCGCTCGCAGTGGCACTGGAGGCGGCAATCGTCACTACCGACACATTGCCGCATCTAATCGGTCGTGCGAACCGTGGCGCTATGGGCGTCGCAGGTTCGTTATCGGCTGACGCACTCGATGAAGAGCTGAGCCAACTTCTTGGCGCAGCCGCTACTGCTGCAGTATCTGCAGCAGCAGCACCGAGCTCCGATGAAGCCCCTGCCGAGGCTGAAGAGGAAGATGAAGAAGAAGAGGAAGAGGGCGGTTTCGACGGCCTTGGGTCCTTATTCGGCTGATAATTTGAGGTGAAAAAATATGGAGTACGTATACGCTGCAATGCTTCTGCATTCTGCTGAAACTGAGATCGACGAAAAAGCTGTCACTGCAGTCCTAAAGGCTGCTGGTGTAAGTGCTGACTCTGCCCGTGTGAAGGCACTAGTTGCTTCACTGAGCGGAGTTGACATTGCTGAGGCTATGGCAACCGCTGTTGCTGCCCCTGCTGCTGCTGCACCTGTTGCAGCTGCTGGCGGTTCTTCCGACGCTGCACCTGCTGCAGAAGAAGAAGAAGAGGAAGAAGAAGACGGCGGCGGCTTTGAAGGCCTAGGCTCTCTCTTCGGCTGAAGTTAGAAAGATCGCAACTGATCCAATAGAACACGTGGGCCTTAGGCCTAGAGCGTGAGCAGGGTCCAGTTACGGTTACCCAAGCGGTCCACAGTCCGTGGTCAACCTCGCCCATTTTATTGGGCTGGGGATTGCGGGACAGACCGT
>JAACDL010000144.1 GCA_009936765.1 Methanobacteriota archaeon | reverse complement strand
GTTTCTTGGTTATTCAGCAATCTGCGAATTCCATTCTCATCTTTACTACAAAACTGATCTTCAGCCATGCCTGTACGCCTAGTCAGACGACTTGCTTCTGTTGCAGTAATTGGCATTACGGTCTCTCTGCAACACATACTACACCCCTTACTAATGCAAGGCGAAGCACCGCTCATGACCATTCCAGTAGCCGTAAGCACTTGAATGGGCGCGAGGGTGTGATTCAAGAAGGGGTGGCTTTTCGGCAGGTTGGGGCAATTAGGGTAGTCTGGATATCCTTTCGGCCTTCGGAGCCGAAGACGTGGGTTCGAATCCTGCATTGCCCGCTTTCTTATTATCGAGCCGTGAGGCTCAAGTGTATCCGATGTTAGCCCCTAACATGGGCTGCAACCTTCGCGACCTCGCTAACTCTGAAGACACAACAGTCGAAGCGATGAGAGGTAAGCGTGTAGGGATAGATAGTTTCCTTCTAGCATTCCAGTTTTTGACTACTATTCGTGACCGTTCCGCCACCGGAGATGGGGGGCCATTGAAGTCTGATAATGGCAAAGTAGTGGCTCATTTGATGGGATTTCTTTCACGGGCTTCACTTATGTTGTCTAAAGGTGTGAAGCCTGTTTTCATCTTCGATGGAACTCACCCTGATCTAAAGAGGGATGAGATTGAGGCTAGGCGTGAGAAAAGAGAATTGGCAGCAACTGAATGGAAAGCTGCTCTGGATAGAGGGGACTTTGCTACAGCCCAGAAAATGGCTCAGCGTTGTGTCAAATATACTCCCGAGATGGTTGAGGAGTCTATTGAGATGCTGTCTCTGATGGGGATTCCTGCATTCAGAGCCAAAGCAGAAGGTGAAGCTCAGGCTGCTGTAATGGCTGCCAATGGCCAGTTGGATGCTGTTGCAACCCAAGATTGGGATGCTTTGCTTTATGGTGCACCAGTAGTTATCAGAAACCTAACTTCTGATGGAAGTAAAAAGATGGGACGGGTTATTCGCGCTCAGAGAATTGTTCTTTCCGACATGCTATCTGAAAATGAACTTACACGCGAACAACTAATCGACTTGGCAATAATGATTGGAACAGATTTCCACCCGGGCATCAAAGGAATTGGCCCTAAAACTGGATTGAAATTAATCAAGGAATTTGGAACGATCGAAGCCATATGCGATGCTAAAGACAAGGAAGTGCCAGACAGAATCGAGGAAATAAGAGAGATTTTCAGAAACCATCCTGTTGTTGAAATCGACGATGATTCACTTAAACAGGGTGATGTTGATGTTGAAGGTTTGAAAAAATTCTTAGTTGATGACAGACAATTTTCACAAAAGAGATTTGACAACGCTATGGAATTATTGGAGACTGCTGGCCTAGTAAGAACCGGCGGCCAGACTTCACTATTTTCTTTCTGAAATAAACCGTAAAGGACTAGATAAAACATCTTTTTCGTTCCATTTAGTGACTACTCCACGGGCGATGCTTTGGATGTCAGCAAGCGCTTCACTAATCTTGTTAATTGGCGAAGTTGGAATACCTTGAAGCAATTTGACAACTTCGGCCCTAGACATTTCAGAAACTTTTGATTGGACCATAGCATTAACCTCAGCCCTTGAATCCACTCTGTTTTGGTTGGTTGGCCACGTATTCTCAAATTCTAATAATTCTGACAACTTTGCGAATTGTGCATCTGAACCAACTGCTACTACAACCCATCCATCATTGGCTTGGAAAGCCTGGTATGGAACAAGATTGGGATGTCCGGAACCTAGCAACCCGGGGTCGGTTCCGCTTACTATCTGATTTTGGCCTTGGTTAGCCAGAGAAGCTATTGCACAATCCCACAATGATATGTCTAGATGATTGCAAACTCCTGTTCTTTCGCGATGAAATAATGAAGCCATAATCGCATTTCCAGCATAAAGGCCTGTGATAATATCAATCCAAGCCACCCCTACTTTCACTGGGCCCCCATCTGGTTCTCCTGTGACACTCATTATCCCACTCATTGCTTGTAGAGCTAAGTCGTACCCTGGCTCTTGAGAGCGAGGACCAGTCTGTCCAAATCCAGTTATCGAGCACAAAATTACATCTTTCGATATTGGACCAATTAATCTCTCTAATTGACCTGGCCGAAAGTTCTCTATTACCACATCTGATTCAGAAATAAGACGTTGGATTTCCGCCTTATCTTGTTTCAGGTTGTGGAAGATTATCTCTTTGCCGCGATTACAAGACAAGTGGTATGCTGCGGTGCCGTCATCTAGGAATGGAGGACCCCAGCCCCTCGTATCATCACCCCAAGGCGCCTCAACCTTGGTGACTGTAGCGCCAAGATCACCTAGCATTTGAGCGCAGTATGGTCCAGCTAATATCCTCGATAAATCGAGTACTTTTATTCCATCAAGGACACCGTTCATTCTCTTCACCCCATACGTACAACTCATAACTATCGCTAACGTTCTCCGAACCTTCGAAATCGATTTCTATCCAACCTTCGGGTAAAATTGGGTCGATATATGGATAGACGATAATCCATTCAATATCTTTGAAAGTTTCACATTCTGACAATTCGGCTTCCCAGCCACTATCCTTGTTCCTCCAGAACCCGAGATTTTCACCATCACTATCTGGGTCCATTGCGAACTTTATAGTATATAGTCGGTGCACAGAAAGAGGTGAATTTGCTAAAAATAGTACATCCTCACCATCTTCAATTTCATTTCCTATGTGAGCGCCCACCACGTCTGTACCTCTGTGTCCTGACCCGACTAAAACATATGAATTCAATAATAACATCAAACGAATAGTTACTACCATTGTATTACGATTTTTTGCGAGACTTACTCCCGATGTATCGGTTCGTAACATTCTGCTAAACCAAAGTGGAACTATCAATAGTGACAAATATCGTGGATTGTTGGTGAATGAATCGATTATATCGAAAACCTCCCTTTCCAATGATACGGCCTCTGTCACCCATAGTGCAGCTATCCAGCCAATTAAACAAGCAGATATCATCAATGAACCTCTAGAGACAATTTTTGATTCTTCGTTTTCTAATCCATCCTGCTTTGTGAAAAATAATACTCCACCTATCACGAAAAAGAAGTAGCCGATAAATGCAGTAAGTAAAGATGGTATGATATCTGGATTAGATAGAGAAACTCCATTGCGATAGAGAATTGTTAACTGCACAAATAATGCGATTATAGCAACTTGAATCTGGTTCATCTTTAGCCGAGTGGATGCTGACAATGCTAACCCTGCAGGTATTACGTACCATACAGGCATTCCCTTGAATGACAGTATAATGGCTGCACAGACGATTGGCGGAATCAACCATGAACTTACTATACTCTTACGCCGAATTGCTTTGATTATACAGTATGTTGAAATTGCAACGAGCATTAATATGACACTTTCTTGATAGAATCGTCCTGTCGCTCTCATCAATGGTTGATATATTGATGCAAGTGCCGATAAACGCAAGGCTTGATCATGACCGAACAAATCTCTTGTCAGAAGGAAAATTGTGGCCAAACAACCTAATCCTCCAATTAATCCTAGGACGTGTAAAGTTGCTGCCGATGGAGAGAATATCGTAAACCACATTTCAATAATCGAATGCCAAGCAAACCATTTATCGTCAGCAGGGACTTCTTTTGGAGTCGAGCCATTGGGTGAGTCAGGTCTGAGTTCACCCCATTCCAAATGGGCTTCACCATCATCCATCCCGTCGCTGACATAAGTTGCGTGGACATGAGCGTCTAATCCTAGTGGCATCAACATCGCAGCAAGTATGTGCATTGCAATGCCGATTAGAAGAAGACCTTGCCAGAATCTCCTCTCCATGGTCGCCCCTAATGCAAAGATGACTTGAGCCCTTTGGGCTCATTCAATCATAAGAGGCGGTTTCCACTGTCCGTTCTTTTTGCCGTGGTCAAGAATATGCCAGTATACTGTGTGTTCGGCTTCGTCGGGGAGAACAAACGGTCCGAGATTACGCCAGGCTCTTCTTGCATTCCATCTTAGAATTGGTATCGATAATGCTGGGCCGCAAGTTGGTAGCGAGAATTTACAAAGCCATGGTTTGCTTACCAGGCCAGAATCCTTCAATGCATTCTGAACGGAGTTCCAATCTTTCCAAGGCCCTGCCTTTTTCCTAACTAGCCATGAGGGGTTCACGCTCGTATCCAATTCAAATCCCGCTTTTGCAATTACTGGAGCCATCCATGGTGCGATATAACCAGCGGGTGCTCTGAACCAAGGACGCCATGCATCTCCTGCAAATTTGTGTAATTTTACATCTGCTTCAACTATAGCTGCTAAGAAATTATCAGGATCTTCTGGGAATGCAGACCAGCAACGGTGAGTTAGGCCATGGCAACCTATCGTAACTTGTGGATGGTTTTGCAACAAGTCTGCAAGCCATTCACTGAATACATCATCATCTAATTGGTCTGCAATAACAAAAATTGTCAAGGTTACTTGAGTTCTGTCCAACCAACTACGGAATGCATTCATCGCTTCCTTCATCTCGTTAGATGTTCCTTTGTGTGCAACTCCTTTCGATCTAGTTGGGTGGCCTTGAAATTTAGGAGTATGACGGATGTCGTCAGAATCAACGGTCAACCAGACCGGCTTCATCTAATCACCACGGTTTAGTTGAACTAGGTGCAGAACATGAGGAATTGTTCTCTCATCTATTTCAATTGGGACGAAGCCTTCGATTGCCAAGCCTTTCCACTTTTCACATATCGATTTGCAAGCTGCCAATCCTGCTTCGTTATGAGGATGGACTGTTATTTCGATAAGAGATTGTTCTGTCCTTTCTTTTTGCCAAGTAAATATCGCATCTACACAAGATTGAGCAATACCTTTGCGTCTCCAATTCTTTCTAACCCAATATCCTAGATTGTATGCAGAGGCTGCTAATTGAAGTTCATCGCCTAAGCCGATAATACCTACGAACGAATTATCTGCCAATGAATGAATTGCCCAAAAGTGAATAGAATCTCCGTTGCGTTGGATTTCAAGGTCGATCATCAAGTCTGCGATTTGCCGGCGTGCTTTCTCGCCTTCCTTCAACCAAGGAAGGGCTGCCTTTGCCGCTTCTGGGTCTTCAAGATACGATTCCATTACCTCCGGGAGTATTCGTCGACTAATCGGCCGGAGAATCACAATTTCGTCAACTTGCAATTCCGGCGTATCCAGAGAAAACCCCCCTCCTCAAACCCCGAGATAGGCTACTGCTGATGAAACATGCTGATTGTCGGGCATCATAATTTTCGCCTTTTCCAACATTGATTTTGCATCATCTACTCTGTCTATCTGCTTTAGGACCATTCCAATATGATATATCAAATCTATATTTTCATCGGTTAGATGTGGTCCCAGTGTATCGATTGTTGTCTTTGCAGCCTCGATTTGGCCACTCTTTGTTTGCTCAAGTGCAGTAACAACTTCACGATGGACTTGCCTAGCATCCCAGGGCTCACCTGACGGCCAAGGCCAGATTCTTTGTTCGATTGGCGGAAACGCCACTTCAGCAACTTCTGGTTCTGTTACTGCTTCAGGCTCTGGTTCATTATCAGGAGTGGGTTCTGGAGCAACCGACGTGTTAGCCACTGGGTCTTCCACTGCTGGTTGAATATCAGGCGCCACCGCTGCTTCGGCTTGAGGTGCTACAACTGGCTGAGCACTTTGAATTACAGCTGCTTTTGGAATGTCAGGAATTGATGGTAAAACAACAGCAGGGGTTGGCGGTGGTGCTTTAACCGCATTCAGATTTATCTTATTTTCATAAAGATCATCAGATGGTAAAGATGGTAATTCAGAACCTCCAATGTGTCCTTTCAAATCGTCATCTATCGCTGATGGCGTACTTGGTGAAAACACTGCACCTCTTCCTTGATGCACCGGTTCGGGGATTTGTGCAAACGGGTCTTCTTTAGCGAACTCGATTTTCTCAACGCCTTGAATCGCCTCGCCCATATCTTCTGCAGTCACATCCACGGGCTCGTGAGCCACAGTATTGTGAAGCTCTGGTGATGATGATTCCACATATCCTACCTTTTCTGGTTCTTCGGATTCAAAGTCTGTAACGCTATACTGATCTACATCTACAGGGGCTTGGTCCATAGTAAGTACAACGTCTAGCGCATCGACTTCTTCCCACGAGTCGTCTTCATCAGACATTAATTCATCAAAAATGGAGTTGCTTACTTCGTTAGAAACCGGTTCACCTTGGTCCCGTGGGGCCTTGTTTAATTCGTAATAACATTGGGCGCAGGTTGCTGAACCTACTACGTTAACGAACTCGCAATAAGGGCAAACTTCGCCCTCAATATCTACGGCCTCCTTACGTCGGAACATCGTCACCAGCAGATATTCGGCGACTCATTTCGTTGTTAAGCCTCACCTATTCCCGAGCACCGACAGCGTGCTATACAAGCAGTGCTACCGTTTTGTCATGGCCGAGAAAGGAGGGGTGCGAAGAATGAGCACCCGCTCTAATGGTAAAAGGGCAACAAGTGTTGCACATGAGGCAAAATGGAGGAAGTCACAGGACCACTTTCAATGTTTTACCAACCTCATCGGCATTGAACTTGAAGATGAATTGAATCAAGTGGAAGAGAGATGGAAGAATTGGTCGAAACAGAAGATGCTTGGCGCAGGTCTTGCATTATTCGATCTAGTAGGTAGAACATCGGGTAGGTTCTTTGGAGACCCTATTCTTGTATTCGAAGCAAGAGGCGGGGGTTCACTACCGTTCCACCGCTTTGGCCACGGCGACATGGTGATTATTTCCAGAGCAAGACCTTGGGGTGAGAAAGTCATCGAAGGTGTAGTATTGGATCGAAATAATCGCAGAATTAGAATTGTGGCAAAAGATAAACCTGGAGATTTGCGTAAAGGCGGGTGGAGATTGGACCGTGGTGCCAATAGAGTAGCACATGATCGTATGCATGAAGCATTGGTTTCATTCCACTCAACTGAAGGTGATGGTGGAACAGTATTGAGAGACTTGTTACTTTGTCAGCCTCATGATTTAGTTTCCTCAGCGCAAAGGCCTCCTGAAATTCATGGACAAAAAATCCGCCCTGTTAATTTGAAAGGGATGCTTTTAGATGATAGTCAGGCAGAGGCTATTGAAACTGCTGTGGGGCAAAGATTGACCATGATTCAAGGCCCGCCGGGTACAGGAAAAACCCATACGGCAGTGCATCTACTAAGCGCATTGATAGAGATGGGGCGTGGCCCGATACTGGCTTGTGCTGAATCAAATGTCGCCGTTGACAACTTGCTAGAAGGTTTGCTTGATTTAGATGTTAAAGCAATCAGACTTGGTAGGCCTGTTAAGGTTCGTGAAAGTCTTAGAGAAGCCACTTTAGATGCCCAAGTTTCTAGTCACCCAAAGCAAGATGAGATTGCTTTCATACGTGAAGAGACCGAAGGCATGAGGTCCAAACTCCACGACTTGAAGGGTAAAGATAAGGGTTTAGCGCACCGCGATATAAACAAGAATTATCGCGAAATTAGAGAATTGGAACAAAGAATAACTGATGATGTTTTAGCCAGTGCTCAGGTCTTGTGTACTACAAATATTGGCGCCGGCCATTTCACTCTGACTAATCGAAAGTTCTCCATTGTACTAATCGATGAAGCTACCCAAGCTACTGAACCTTCTGCGTTAGTACCTATTGTGAAAGGTGCTAGACAACTAATCCTTGTTGGAGACCATCGTCAATTACCACCAACAGTAACTAGCCGCAGTGCTGAAGAAGGCGGATTGGATATTCCGCTATTCGAGCGTCTGCTATCCAATGGACTTCCCGCTCACATGTTAACCACGCAATACAGAATGCATCCTACGATTCGTGAATTTCCGTCTTCTAGGTTTTATGAGAATAAATTAGAAGACGGCTGCTCTTCATCCGATAGACCGCCAGTGGCTGGATTTTTATGGCCAGATTGGGATAAACCTGTAGCGTTTGTACCGGTTCATGGATCTGAGATCGAAGAAGAGTCAGGATCGTCAAGATCGAATATGGATGAAGCCGCAATAGTTGTGCAGGTTGTCAATGACCTGCTGGCACCTGGTGACTTAACACCAGAGGATATTGGAGTAATATCACCATATGCTGGCCAAGTAAGACTGATTCGAAGTATGGTAGACGATGTTATTGAAGGACTTGAAGTGAAATCTGTTGACGGATATCAAGGCCGGGAAAAGGAAATTATTGTGCTATCAACTGTAAGGGCAAACGATGCAGGTAAAGTCGGTTTCTTGTCCAATTATCGCCGATTAAACGTAGCGCTCACAAGAGCAAAACGCGGTCTAATTGTTATTGGAGATGACAGAACTTTGCGTAATGACCCAACGTGGGCAAGTTGGCTTGATTGGATATCTGAGTCCAATCTCATGGCATGGCATGTTGTCAATTCTTGAGCACATCCTTTCAAAGGCGCGACCCAACCCCCCGCCATGGCGGACTCACCTGTAAGCGTGCACAAGCCCGGAACAATGGCTCAAGCAGCCATTGCGGCTACTTCTCCAGAAGGGATGTTAATCGCTCCAATTTGGAAGCGAATTGTGGCCATAAGTCTCGATGCTTTTCTGATTACATTATTGGTTGCATTACCCACAAGTGGTACTTTCTTCCTATACCTGGTGGCGGTTGATTTACTGGTTACCCAACAAGCAGGGTATGTTCTAGCAACATGGATCATGCATCTCACCTTCTACTGGCTTTACTTCAAGTACACCGGTCGGAATTACGGAAGATCGTTGGGTCAGAGAGCGATGAGAATCGCAATTGTTCATGACGATGGTAGTCTACTAGGGGAGGCACATTGGGGTCGAAGGGCCGCTCACAAAACAAAATATGTCATTCCCTTGTTTGGAGTTTTATTCGGCCTTTGGGATGTTTTCAAAATATACACTCATGAAACCAAAAGAAGCCCGATTGACTTAGCAAACCATACTGTTGCTGCTGTTGATTGGTCGCTCCCTGTGGAAACTCGCAGTGGGCTAATCTAACACTCTCGACATGGTTGTCTTCAAGTATGGCTGCGTTAGTCGCAAGTCAGGCGAGCGACATGAGTGTACCAACTTCCGGAAATAGTGGTTCGTTGCAAGCAGAAGTTCTAACTATCAAAATGGACATCAACGATGATGACGAAGATGTCATAGTTGCGAATGTCTCGATTACTAACGAAGCGCCTGTTCCAATGGGTGGCCTCGATGTCAGTGTGATTACCAATACTGGTCAAAAGTTTCCATCGATTGAGGGAGTTACAAGCTTAGGCCCTGGCGTCCAAAGAGATTGGACATTTGAGTTCCCTCTTGATTCTGGAGAATGGACATTTGTTCTGAGAGGCTCTTCTGATGAAATTAAGATGGGTCCTTATGCCTTCGATTTCGAATACAGTGTGACTCAAGGCCGCAAATTAGCCAGCAACATTGGCTCTTCGTTGTTCTCAGGGGCATTTGATAACCACCTAGGTGACTTTGGAAATATCAAAGAAAGGGAAATGATTGACCCCACCAAGGTACAAATGACCTCATATGCAGCTGAAAATTCGTTAGGTGGAGAGACATTAATCAAAACAGACCTTGCCGAATTGTCTACTGGACTAACTGCAACATCTAGCCAAGGAGCACTCGATGCCCCAATTCTCAATTCAAATCCAGTTAGAGAAGCGCCTCTTCCTCAGCCATCTCGATCTGAGGACCCACTTCTTGCACATGTTAGATCATCACCTTCTGTCAGAGACTACGCTGCATTAGAACCTGCTTCAGAGAATGTTGCTCTGCCGTCTGTAAGTCCTTCTGCAACTCCGCTTACTCCACTTAATTCGGTGGTAAGTCCACCTACTCCTCCAAGCGGGCCAACCACTCCATCGCCCTCTCCCCCAAGTAGTCCACCTAGTCCTCCCAAGCCTCCGAGTGGGCCTACAACTCCCCCGCCAACTCCTCCTAAAAATCCACCAACTGGCCCTCCTGCGGGACCTCCTTCTCCTCCAAAAGGCCCACCCGGGCCGCCATCGCCTCCAAGTGGACCGCCTACTCCTCCAACAAACCCGCCTACTGGTCCACCAGCAGGTCCGCCAGCAGGTCCTCCCGCAGGTCCTCCTTCACCACCGAAAGGACCTCCAGGACCGCCATCTCCTCCAAGTGGGCCACCGGCAGGTCCGCCAGCGGGCCCACCATCTATCCCGCCTGCCAAACCTGAGATGCAGGAAAGTACAGATTTGTGAGGTGAGGAATTGTCTGATGATTCGTTTGTAATGGAATTGTGTGGCAACAAGTCTGCCTGGCAAATAGAAGTTCGGGGCATTGACGGAATTGAGCTCGAACCTGTAGGCATGAATATTGAAGCAGCAGGATATACCATTGGTATCAGAACCCGGCTTGCTTGGACATTCTCGGGTCCTGCTGAATTAACACTCTACCCGAGTGGTAAGTTGTTAGTGAAAACTGAAGACAAGGACTTGGCTGCACAGATTGCGAAAAGTCATGTCACTGAATGGGTAAAGGTGTGAAAGATGAAGCATCGCCTGGAAGCAGGTGGATTGGTTGTATACCCAACATCTACGCTGCCTGGATTAGGATGCATGCCTACCTCTGAGGGATTAGATAATCTATTCATTACAAAGTCTCGCACTGAAGATATGCCTGTTAGTTTAGGCGTTGCAACATTACAACAAGCCTCGTCGCTTGTTAAGATCCCTGAATTCCTACCTATGATGTTAGATCAATTCATCCAAGGAGGAATTACAACTATCCTTCCTGCAATTAATGAATTAGACTCACGGCTTGGCGGCAATCAAGTTGCAATCAGAGTGTTCTCTCATCCGGCTGCTGTAAAACTTGCAGAGGAATACGGGCCAATAACTGCGACAAGCGCAAACGAATCTGGAGAAGATTCTGAATGTGATACCGAAATTGCTGCAAAAATACTAGGAGTGGGCGATTTTATTCCGGGAACCTGCCCAAATGGCCGTGGAAGTACAATTATCCGGTTAGAAGTAGACGAATCTGAGACTCGGGGCTGGAGGCTAACCGTTATGAGAGAGGGCGTTGTACCTCCCTCTGACGTGATGACATGGTGGACGATTCCAGCCTAAAGTATTGGCACGATGCGGGCCATGTTGCTCGTAGAACTCTAGAAGCAATGCGCGAAGAGATCACCGTGGGCAAAACTTGGGATTCTGTCATCCAAACTGCTGAGAGATTCATAAGACGTAATGGCGGAAATCCGGCATTCCCAGTCACAATTGCAGTCGATGACCTTGCTGCTCATTACACAACCGACCATGGAGCGATTGCTCCTGAAGGCTGGGAGAGAGATATGGTGTTTGAGAACGGAGATCTAGTCAAACTAGATGTCGGAGTTCACATCAACGGCCATATCGGAGATAATGCATTGACTTTGGAAGTTGGCAACAAGGGTAAGCATACTGACCAGATCAAAGCATCAAGAGACTCTAGAGATGCTGCGGTAGAGATGTTACACCCTGGCACTCCTTGGTACAAAGTAGGAGCCGCAGCGGCTCAGCCAACTATTGATGCTGGATTCCAGCCAATTCGCAACCTATGTGGTCACCAACTAAAGCCATGGGAACTGCATGCTGGAGTAAGCGTCCCATCATATGCTTGCGGAGCAGAGAACCCGGGGTTCAGGGGCGTTGTAGAGGAAGGAAGTGTATATGCTGTTGAGCCATTCAATACGACCGGAGATAGCGGTCTGATTCGAAACATAGGCGAAAGAAACTCATCAAATATTTACAGAGTAACAAGTAAGGGTTTGTGGAGGAAGGCGCTATCTCGTAAACAATTGAAACCTCTGGGTGCACAATTAGCTAGAAACCTTGAGGAACGCTACTCAACTCTTCCCTTCGCAGAAAGATGGGCGTTCCCAATGCTCGAAAAGCCATTCCCTGATGCTGATGAAGCAAATAGACAGAGTAAGTGGAATGCACTTGTGAAGAAATTGATCAGTATAAGGTTCCTTGAAACATACCACGCATTAGGTTGTCAAGATGGCGGCATGATAGGTCAATTCGAACATACTGTAATGGTACATTCAGGCGGGCCAGAGATTCTTACTGTTGAGTGATTTAATTATAATTCATATCTCTACAGAAAAGTGCCAATAATTGAATTAAATGTCAAAACGGTTATTTGCCGTGACACCTTGGGACTGAATTGAACAGGGCTGTTGAAGTTCCCGTTGAGTGCATCCCATCCCCTCTCCGTTGGCTCTCACCCTGTTCACCTTTTTACTCGAATTAGCCGTAAGGCTGAATCGTTTTGTAATGTATTGGATCAGTGAAGATAGAAATCGTGTGTTTTCGCGCATACAAATTGTATGTACCACTCCGTTCGGTGTTACTTTTCATGATAGGGGAGTGTTGTGGACATTGGCGCAGTAGCCCGTTTTTTCGGCCTGAATTAGACTTTAGGCGGCGGAGAGACTAAATACTCTGGCTGCTGTCGGGAGCATATCCCCCGCTTGGGGGAGGAGGACAAAAATATGAACAACGAGAACCGAAACGATGAGGCAGTCAGCCCAGTTATCGCTACCATTCTAATGGTTGCAATCACTGTAGTTCTGGCTGGAGTACTGTATGTATGGGCATCTAGCCTAGCTGGTGAATCCACCGGCGGCGGACTAGACACTTACACATTCAGTCACAGAGATGCGAATGGCGATATGTCACCTGACGGACTAGATGATCTAGTACACATTCAGATGACTTCTGGTGACGGCCTAAACTGGGCTAACCTGAAAGTATCGATAGTAGTAGATGGAGGCGTATCGTCTCTATGTGTTGAAGGCGGAGACGCTGCAACATCTGACTGCACATGGGATAAGGATG
>JAACDL010000022.1 GCA_009936765.1 Methanobacteriota archaeon | reverse complement strand
GGCGAGCCTACGCTTTACACTAGATTATCAGAATATATCGAACTATGTCATTCACATGGTATGACTACAATGTTAGTTACTAACGGTACTTTGCCAAAAGTTCTGGAGAAGTTGGATACTCTTCCAACACAATTGTATGTATCAGTCGATGCTCCGAACAAGGAAGTTTTCGATGAGATATGCCGTCCTAAATGGAACGCTGCTGCATGGGAGAAGTTCGACGAAACTATCGACTTGTTACCAAGCCTAGACACAAGAATTGTCTGCCGTCATACTCTGATTAAAGGGCGTAACATGAAGCCAGAACATATTCCTCAATATGCTGCACTGGATAATAGAGCAGACCCTGATTGGATAGAATGTAAGGGATATGTTCACGTTGGTAATTCTCGCGAAAACCTCACTGCTGAGAACATGCCATTCCACGAAGACATTCTTGACTTCTCGAACGCACTTGCACCTCTAACTGATAGAAAGTTGCTAGATGACTCGCCACCTAGTAGAGTGGCATTAGTTGGAAGGGAAATTGTACCAATTCCGATTCCTGAAGCGACAATGTACTTCCCAGAAGATTTGGGAATTGCGGAATCTGTTAAGCATCTGAAGATAATTCAATGAGGGTTAATTTTGCGAAGAGTAATGCTGGCGAGAGGGGGAGCTATGTCTCCATACTCTGGTTTAGGAAGTACTCATTCCGCACTACTTGAAAGGTTGAAATCGGGTTCTGTTGAAGGTTATCAACTCGGAAGTGTCCATGAGTATGATTTGAGTAAAAACCCAATCAAAAGGTTGTGGCGAAGATGGAAAAGCGCTCCCAAAAAGGTTGCTCAATGGGCAGAAGCACACGACATAGTCCATATTACGGACCAAGAACAAGCAGGTCTTGTTCCTCAGAATGGGAAATCTATCGTAACTGTGCATGACCTATTCCACTTATTTCCTTCACAAAGAGAGGGTGTGGAAATCGGAGATCACAAACCTTCTATGATTAGGAAAAGAGACCTAAATAAAATCAAACAAGGCATTGCAAGAGCAGATTTATTGGTGTGTGTTTCAAAAGATACTAAGCAAGAATGTGAAATGCGATTCCCAGGTATTGCTACAGCATGGATACCTCATGCTATCGAAATTGAACAATATGCTGTGGATACAGTTCGACCAAGTTGGTTTAAAGATGGAATTAATCTAATTATCATTGGAAGCGAAGAGCCTCGTAAAAGAGTTGAATTTGCAATCGAAGTTTGTGGAGGAATAAATGTAACTCTCCACAAGATTGGGGCTGAATCATCACCTGATTCAAAGAAGAAATTGTGTAATCTAGCAGATGATTTGAATTGCAATCTGAATTGGGTTGGTAGATTAGAACAAGATGAAATGATTGCAGCATTACAACATGCAGATGCATTGCTTTTCCCTTCTATTGCTGAAGGGTTTGGGCTACCACCCCTAGAAGCATATGCAGCCGGAACAGTAGCACTAGTTGCTGACGCACCAGCACACAATGAAATTCCATTGGAGCATCACATATTGCCTCATGATGACATCCAAATGTGGCGTACAGCAATCTCAGAATTGAGTGATGAGAGCGATGAAGTAAGGGCAAAAGCGGCTGATTTCTCAGTTGAGAAATGGACTGAAAGACTCCAAGAAGCATACAATTCGTTGTTCTGATTATTGTACGACTCGCCGTTTAATTCATTGAGGTGATTGAGGTGGCGGTGTTCATGCAGCCAGTACAGAGTGTAGCAATCATCGGCGCCGGCAACATGGGTTCAGGTATTGCCCAGAAAACCGCTCAAGAAGAATTTGATGTTCAAATGGTAGACCGTGAAGCACAATGGGTTGAACGTGGCCAGTCAATTATTGCAGATTTCCTTTCTGAGGCTGTTGAGAGAAGGATTTTCTCGCCGCAACAAGTTGCAGATATTCAGGGAAGAATAACTGGAGTAATCGGTACTGAGAACACATCTCCTGATACCGACCTAGTAATTGAAGCAGTTTTCGAAGACTTCGATATCAAGACTGCTGTTTTCAATGCATTGAATGAAGTATGCGGAGATAAAACAATTCTAGCATCTAATACATCTTCACTTTCCGTAAATGACTTATCAGCCGCATCTGGCAGACCTGATCGGTTTGTTGGTCTGCATTTCTTTTACCACCCTGCAAAAAACCGATTGGTAGAAGTTATTCCTGGAGAAGACACATCTGCAGAAACTATAGCAAGAACCGTACAGTATTGCCGTGGCCTTGGAAAGGTCGTTATACTCTGTAAGGACCGTCCAGGGTTCGTTGTAAACCGATTTTTCGTACCTTGGTTAAACGAGGCATGTCTACTACTGCAAGAAGGAATTGCTAGTGCTGCAGCAATCGATGCAGTCGCTATGAAAGCATTCAGAATAGGCATGGGTCCTTTCGCATTGATGAACCTTACAGGTCCTCCAATCGCACTGCACTCTACAGACTATCTTGCGGAACAACTTGAAACTCCTAGGTATGTGGGTGCGGAAAACTTGCGAGAGATGGTTGCTGCTGGAGACCAATGGGAAATTGGCGAGGATGTTGATTGTAGTAAAGAGGCTGCAGAGATTATCCGCATCAGACTATTGGGCCAAGTATTTGCAGTTGCAGGTCAAATTGTCGATGAAGAGATTTGTTCACTTGAAGACGTAGATCGTGGAGCAAAAGTTGGACTTCGTTGGGCTCGTGGGCCTTTCGAATTAGCAAACCGTTTGGGAATCGATGAAGCGAAATCAATGGCTGAAGACTATTGTGAATTAGCTAACTTCTCTGTTCCTGAAGTTTGGAAAAGGAATGATTCCTTCGATTTCAGTTACGTAGACTTGGCTGTAGAAAACGGAATTGCAACTGTCACTATCAATCGGCCAGAAGCAATGAATGCCCTGAATGAAACTGTAGTTAATCAATTGGGATTGGCCCTAGACAAAGCAAACTCTGATGACTCGGTTAGAACAATTGTCCTCGATGGAGCAGGCAAAGCATTCGTAGCCGGTGCTGATGTGAAATTCTTCGTCGATAAAATTCGTGCAGACTCATTTTCTGATATCTACGACTTTACTGCTAATGGACATGTTGTCCAAGACAAGTTAGAATCTTCCTCGAAGACAACGATTGCTCTTACAACCGGCCT
>JAACDL010000143.1 GCA_009936765.1 Methanobacteriota archaeon | reverse complement strand
TCAGAAGCAGTTCAAAGGGCAATAAATCGAATAAATCAGAAGAACAATCTTCGATGAATATGAAGCGTATTTAAACCAATAAAGAGTATAGGTCTGATGATGGACAAATTCTCTCAAGAGTACCTCGCAGAAATCAAAGCTGAGTGGGCACGAATCTCCAACGATAATTCATGGTGGCAAAAATGTCAATGTGGCAATGATAATTCTCCAGTATTCGATATTTCATATGATGCAAGTTATTGTTCAAACTGCTTAGCTTGGCTAAAGGACAAATGTGGTGATTCCAACTGTAATTATTGTGGGAATAGGCCAGAGATGTACGAAGGCCCGCAACCCTTCAAACTAATATTTCTCAATTGATTTCAAAGGGGGGCCCTTCCAAACGCCCCCGTTTGCATGGGTACCCTTTAGTTCAAGATAATTCCAAGAGGAAAAAAAGTAATCCAATAATGCTCATGGATAAAGAAACAATCAATAAAAATTTCTCCCACGGTTCTAAAGCAGCCCATCTATCTGCCAAACCCTCAAGTTTACCCAGTTTCGCTAGTTTATCTAAGATCCCCATAGGCATTCGTATGACCATATGGTGAATTACTTTTTCCCGTCACAAGGTTAGAGGATAAACAGATCCGCTGAATCAAGCTCTAACAACGAACATGATTTGTTGTGGCTGTGCAGGCTTATCACCTGGCAGTTTCCTGCAGTTCTCAATAGTCTTGACAATATCCATGCCTTCGACAACTTCGCCGAATACGGCGTGATTACCATTCAACCAAGGAGTTGCAACTGTAGTTAGGAAGAATTGCGATCCTCCGGTGTTTCTGCCTGCATTTGCCATGGATAGAATTCCAGGGCGGTCATGAAGCATATTCAATGCACTAACTTCACAAGGAATCTTCCAACCAGGGCTGCCGGTTCCAGCCATGCGACTCGTTGGGTCTTTTGAGTGAGGGCATCCGCCTTGGATCATGAATTGTTCAATTACACGGTGAAAGTGTAATCCATTGTAAAAACCACTGTCAACCAATTTCAGGAAATTAGCTGTAGTTTCAGGGGCTTCTTCAGTGAATAATCTAATTCTGATATCTCCGGCACTAGTTTGCATCATGACGTCGGTCATAAACAGGTCTAGGCGTAGGCCGTAGATGACCCTTACTATCCAGAATCACTGATTTAACCAAGGGCGGAAATGCTGGTCTGCATATGCTCTTGCTTGCTCAGCGTTGTATCCAGCAGCATGTAATTGCTGCTCATATTGCAACTGTTCAGGAGTGATACTTGGGTCGGCAGCAACCGCTCCAACCACTGGCTGGTCGAATGCAGCATGTGCGAAGGAATCATCCACCATCTGGTCATCGGAACGACCCTTTCGCATGATTAGTAGCGAAAGAAGAATGATGATGAAAACGCCACCACCAATTCCGCCAATCATAGCAACATCAGTTCCACTCTCTGCGGAGTCTTCAGTATCCTTTCCGTCGTCATTGTCAACTTCACCGTTTCCATCGTTACCGTCTTCGCCATCAGTTCCGTCATTGCCGTTGTCAATCACTACACAGCCTTCAGAGTCTACAGTCGCGTTGACTGCAGAATCGGGACAATTGTCTAGTGAATCAGCCAATCCATCGCCATCAGTGTCAACTTCACATCCGGTTTCATCAACGATTACTCCTAGTGGAGAATCACAAAGATCATCAGAATCTTGAATCTGGTCACCATCAGTGTCTACAAACGGTGGTGGACATCCATCTCCACCCTCTCCCTTTTCAACACCGTAAACTCCAGGACATTGGTCTCCAAGATATCCACTACTGTTGTCGCCAAATCCGTCTTCGTCTTCGTCGATCCACTGGCTTTCATCAAGTGCTGCAAAGTCGTTCAGATTCGACCATCCATCTCCGTCTAAGTCGGCACAACCGTACCTGTCACCATAGCTTTCGCCATACTTATCTGGGCAATCATCTATGATGCCATCACCAGAGTCTGTAGTGTTGTATCCGTCTCTGTCGATATCATTAGCCCACAATTCTTCTTCGTTTTGGATCGTGAAATTCTCTCCCCAAGCTTCATTGTTTGAAATATCGAGTTCAATGATTTCACCGTTCATGTTAACCATAACCATGCATGAATATACGCCAGTAGCAGCAGCAGGGTCAATGAATGTAGAAGACGCTCTTTCTAGGACTATTTGTCCGTATGTAGCGTACGTGCTCATGGTTGCAGCATCTATTTCCTCAACCATCATGCCATTGGAGTCATGCAGTTCAACACTCCAAGAGAAGTCTCCAACCGCAGACCCTCGAATGTTATGAATTTCAAACGAGTAGAATATCTCTTCACCGCTAATCATTTCATCACCGCAAGTTAGGTTTGAAACCACAAGATCTGCAGGAGCTTCAGGTAGCGGGTTTAGTGAAATATTGTAGTAGCCCTCTCCTCCCGCTGAGTCGACAACTAGTGTGAAGGTTCCATCCATTCCTTCGTGTGTCATGTCTCCCATTGAAGTCCAAGAACTGCCATTCCAGCCTGTAACCATGCTTCCTGTTTCATCGTATAGGTTTGCAGTGAACGGACTACCTGTGTCGGCCATGAACATCACTTCGATGTTACTCTTGCTTTCAAGTGAAAACTGGTAAGAGTCAGATGAATCTTGTCCACTTAGGCAGCCTTGGCCAGATGTCGATGGGTTTGTACCCAAAACCATAGGGTTTGACAAGTCGCTTCCAGCATCAGTGCCGGTTCCAGCATCAGAATACCCAGCGCAAGTGAATGGTGCAACATAGTCTCCAGGTTCACCAATTAGTAATCTGTATGTCCCTGCTCCTCCACTCTCAATCCACGATGTTGAACGGTTAACCATGATTGTGTAGGTTCCAGCAACGCCTGAAAAGTTAGTTTCGAATGTAGAAACTTCGCTGTCAGAAAACCAACTTTGGTCAGAATCAACCTGTGCTCCATTAGCATCTACTATTGCCAAGTTCACAGCTCCTGCAGGAGGATCGACCAATGTGACATTCAGGTCTTGGCCATTGCTCAAAGTAATGGTATAGTGATCTCCAGCATCGTTGGAGTCAATACATCCTCTGTATTCTGCTTCAGCGAAGTTGCCTAAATCGAATGCTGTACCGGAGTTGTTTCCAGCATCTCCGCCTAGAGATGCATCGTTTTGACTTACACAAGATGTTTCAGCACTACCTACAGAGAATTGTCCGGTTCGGGACTGTTGGTTATTGCCTTCATCCCTTTCGAGAATTAAATCATCTTGGTCGACAACGACGTAAAGATAGTAATCCCCAGGTACTAAATCAGTAGGTATTGTTGCAGGAATGGTAACACTGGTATTCGTATCCAGCGGGATACCACTTGTGGTAGTCGAGCCTATTTCGTGATCATACCAATCGACACCAGTATTCACAGAAAGGATAGCAATCATCTCTACATTTGCAACACCGTCTACGGTTCCTTCGTTTTCTAGAACAGCTGTAACATCAAAGGAATCTCCTAATTGTCCACTTCCTGGACTAGTGATTGTATCAATAGTGTAATCCGGTGCCGGAATACTTTGGTTTGTCCACACATCGAGTGTGTAATTTGATAATCCGGAATAATGTGTGACGTTGATGTAGTATGTTCCGCCAACTCCTTCATAGTCTGTCAATTTTGCAGATGCGGTTTCAGGATAAGATGAAGAAAATCCACGATCAACCTGGGATCCATTAGAATAATGAATATACACATCAAGGTCTGAAGTTTGATCTTCAACATCTAATGAAAGTTCGATAAAATAACCTGCTGGCACATCGAATGCGTAGATGTCGTCTCCATCCCCTCCATCCATACAGCCATTGTATGTTGCAGTTACATTGTTGCCCATGTTAGTTGCATTTGCCGTATCTCCTGCAGCATCTGCACCTAGGCCTCCATCGTCTTGGGAGCCTCCTCCCAAGTCAATACAATCAAGTCCGACAGTCATCTTATTTGTCGAAGCCATATTGTTGTTCAAATCATCAGATTCTGTGATGTTATTGTATCCGTCTGGCCAGACAATCCAATGATAACTGTCATTTGTCAAATTTGCAGGTAGGACAATAGAAGTTGTCGTAGTTCTGCTAGAGCCTGCTGCTAGGTCGCTTTCAACTTCAACTTCGTCTAGAATTTGATCTCCAAAACCGTATGTATCATCTGTTGAAAGGATGAATAGAACATCGAAAGCACCACTGCTTGCATTGGTGTTGTTAGCTAAATTTGAAACACTATAAGTTACATTTACTGTATCTCCTGCCTCAGCTTTAGCTGGGTGGCTAATCGAGGTGATGGTCAAATCTGGTTTAGGTGTAGTATTATTTGTCCATACTCTTAGAGTGTAAGTTCCATCGCCACTGTATGCATTAATGAAGATGTAAAAAGTAGTTGCATTTCCTTCTAAGGCAGTACCTCCAGATGTTACGGATTCAAGGGGGTCGTTGTATTCGGAATAATCGTAGAATGTTGTTCCGGTTGCATCAACCAAATACAAGTCGAAATCTGCCCCGGATGGAACTACAAGTTCTACATCCACTTCCTTTCCAGCGGTAGTGGTAACTCCATACCAATCCTCTTTGTCGCTGGCATCTACGCAACCAGTAACTCCAGTTGGGCCATTGGTCGGGTCAGTGCCCAGACTTTTTGCAGTCGTGCTGGTATTTCCTGTGTCACCGGCAGTTCCCGCATCTGTTTGAACCGCACTACAAGGGGCGCGTCCACTTGCACCGTTTATTATCCGTGGACCAGTTTCGTCAACAGCCTTGATCGGCAAATCCTCAAATGCAGAGTTAATAATTTCTCTTTCAGTGGTAATTTCTTTATCAAAATCTGCTGATGCCAAAGGTGAAACGGACATCAAAAGCATCAGGCTGACAAGAAGAATAGAGCGATTTCGCATAGTCCTCAACAATTGTACCAAACACTAGTCCGCTATCAAAGTACGGATTCCCGGTAAGTTGGTAAAAAGTTAGTTTTCACCGTACTTTTGCCTAGATTCTCGGTGAAGAAGCGTTGACAGCATCAGAGACTCCGTTAGAATATCGCTTGAAGTTTTGATTAAACATAGTTGCTAATTTGTCAGCAGTTGCATCATATTCTTCACCATCTGCCCAGGTTTTCTTTGGAATTAGAATTTCAGATGGCACCCCTGGGCAAGTTGTTGGTATTTCGAAGCCGAACCTATCATCAACAACATATTCAACATTATCCAAATCGCCGTCTAAAGCAGCATTTAGCATGGCGCGAGTGTACTTGATTTTCATCCTACTCCCCTTACCATAAGCTCCACCAGACCAACCAGTGTTGATTAGCCATGCAGTTGAACCATGTTCGGCCATCTTAGCAGATAGCAGATCGGCGTAAACACCAGGGTGCATTGGCATGAACGGTTCACCAAAGCAGGCAGAGAAGGTTGCTTGCGGTTCAGTAACTCCCATTTCGGTCCCTGCAACCTTTGCGGTGTATCCCGAAATGAAGTGGTATGCTGCTTGGGATGGAGTGAGGCGGCTGATAGGAGGAAGTACTCCAAACGCATCACATGTCAAGAATATGACATTTTGTGGGTGACCGCCTTTACTGTCAAGAGTTCTGTTTTCAATGAACTCTATCGGGTATGACCCTCTAGTATTCTGAGT
>JAACDL010000021.1 GCA_009936765.1 Methanobacteriota archaeon | reverse complement strand
TTGTGAACTGGAATTATTACCCATTTCAATTACTACCGCATCTGGGCAGGGGCCGTAATCACCGACCTGTGATTGAATAAACGATGATATCCCTATGCTGCCATTACTGCCGTCAATTCCGTCAGTGCCATTCAATCCATTTGTTCCGTTATATCCCCAGTATCCTCTATTCCCCATTGGCCCGGACTCTCCTTGTGGGCCATGGCATACGTTTCTTATTTCCTCAACTTCACTATTATCGAGAACATTATCTCTGTCTGTATCCAATCCTATTTGGATACTGAATCCTCCTTTCTCACAACTATGTGTGCCATAAATTGGTCCCATCTTAGAAATAGATTGATAGGCATCTTGACCTTTACTAGATTCAATTTCATCAGGTGTGTTATACAATGCAATCGTGCTTAATACCAAAGAAATAACAATCGCTATTGTAGGTGTCATTTTTGCAAATCGACTTTTCTTTGAGGGCTTCTTATCCTTCATACTCACTCCAGATACTTCCTATGATTAGAGTATGTTCCCTACAAAGTGTTCATGGGCATGATTCGCTAGCGTACTAACATGGAGTTACCTGAAACGCTTGCATCTATGCTTTCGGGCGCTGATGGTCTGACTAGGCAAGAAGCAGCTAGATTAGTAGTCGATTTAGCAGAGACAGCCGAAGCAGAAGGTTTCATCGAAGTCAACCATAGTCACGTTTCAGGTGTATCAGTGATTACTGGCGGCCACGGTTTGAGGAGATTTCTTGCTGATTTAGCCGGCGAAGGAACTGTAGCAATTCCAACAACTCTCAATTCAGCAGGTTGTGATAAGCGAAGGATGGAAGAGATGGATATCGATTACCCAGATTTCCTAGAACAGCAGTTCGAGATAATAATGGCTTACGAAAGCCTTGGTGTCGAGTCGTCTCTATCTTGTACGCCCTATGACCGAGGAGTAGAGGATGAAGCAGGTTTTGCTTCATGGGCTGAATCAAATGCGGTTGCGTTCTCTAACTCGTGGACAGATCTTGTTACCAATCGTGAGTCTGGACTTTCTGCCTTGGCCACTGCTTTGACAGGATATGCTCCAAAATGGGGGCTTCATCTTGAAGAAAACCGAATTCCAAATATTGTTGTGGATGTAGACTGCGATTTGTCGACCCTGTCTGATTGGTCCATACTTGGTGATTGGATTGGAAAGCAAGTCAGGCCTGGATGGAATGTGCCTTATGGTCCAATGCCGTTTATTCGCGGTCTTCCTTCGTACATCAGTTTTGCATCAAAGAAAGCATTGACAGCAGCTGCTGCGAATTACGGTTGTCCGATGTTATGGGCGGAGGGCCACACGGTCACCCCTCTTCTGAGTGGTAATGAAGAATCTCTAATATTCACGGAGGAGGATTTGTCTTCTAGATACGAAGACCTGGCGCCTAAAGGGCAAGTTGACCTCATTGTAATAGGGTGCCCCCAAGCAAGTCTTGAGGAAATAAGAATCACTGCGTCTGCAGTTCGTTCAAGGTGCGAAATGGGAATGAGGATTACAGATAACCGATTATGGGGTTTTACCTCTGGCCACAACTTCGATTTGGCTGAAGCGGATGGCTCAATTGCAATCCTAGAAGAGGCCGGAGCGGTTATTCTACGAGATACCTGCCCCGAAGTAACGCCTTACAATCGTAATAAATACAACCATTTGATGACTAATTCACTGAAAGCAGAGCACTATCTCACCAGTGGCTTAAACAAGATGCCAACATCTGTTGGCTCGATAGAAGACTGTGTTTCCCACGCTTTCAATCGATCACTGAAGGAAGGAGGGGTCACTCCATTGACCCCCAAGGCACAACCTCAGCATGCCTCATCTAAGACTTACCAATCTGGCGATTGCAAAATCAATGGCGGTGGACTAAACTCCCAAGAAGACTGGGTTGTTGAGGGCCGGGCTATGGTTAGTGACGTGGCTATCACTTACCTCGGTTATGTGAATCGTGATTCAGGAGTAATCGAAGAGAAGGGTCATCCTCTTGATGGTCGTGCAATAGAGGACACTGTTCTCATCTATCCTAAAGGGTCTGGCTCAACAGTAGCTCCATACGTCTTGATGGGTCTTATCTACACAGGTAAAGGTCCTAAGGCGATTGTAAATCGTGATGTTTGTTCTCTAACTTTGCCTGCATGTAGTTTGCTAAACCTACCTTACAGTCATGGGTTTGCCGAAGATCCATGCTTAGCAGTGAACGATGGGGATTTAGTTCGTCTGAGTAATTCCTCAGGTAGTGTGACACTGGAAGTCCTCGAGCGTGTAGGTGAGTAGATGGAGATACTGGTAACCGGAGGAGCAGGTTTCCTCGGTTCACATCTTGTAGATGCACTGATCGCACGTGGCGACCAAGTAATTGTCTTCGATGACCTGTCGAGGGGCTCCTCTGACCAAATCGCAGATGGAACTACATTTGTTGAAGGCGATGTCAGGTCAATACAAGATTGGGAGCGAATATTCAAAGCACATTCTCCCAAAGTAATACATCACCTTGCAGCAGTTAACGGCACTAGAAGATTCCACAAAGAAGCAGATTTAGTTGTTGATGTGAACATTAACGGTACTAGGAATGCTTTGCAGTTAGCCAAAAAGCATGGATGTCGAATGATATTTTATTCATCTCCTGAGTCATTTGGAGAGCAGGAATCAATGCCTCTCTCTAATGATTCGGAAAGCCTATTTCCTCCTGCTCATATTCATCAAAGGCACTCTTATGGTGCATCGAAGCATATTGGGGAATTACTTTGCCAATTTGAAGTAAGAAATGGACTAGATGTTCGCATTGCCAGACTATGCAATGCTTACGGTCCTCGTTTACATGGTGATGATAATGGACAGGTAGTGTCGATGATGATGGCTGCAGATCCAATTGTAGTGCACGGTGACGGTAGTCAAACTAGGTGTTTGACTTGGGTTGGAGACGTTATCGATGGCCTTCTCACACTAACTGATATGGATGGATTGGAAGGAGAGGCATTCAATCTTGGCTCCACTGATGAAATCACTATGCTGGAATTAGCAAATTTGATTTCAAAGGTTCGTGGCGTTGGAATAATTCACGGCGATGCTAATCATGGTGATAGCAAAAGAAGGCTTCCAGATGTTTCCATGAATGAAAAAATCTCTTGGAAAGCTACAACCAACCTTTCTGATGGCCTTGCTCAACTTCGATGATAGGTAGCGAGGTGGCCCCAGTCTTGTGGGCTCGGTGTCAATCTGTCCATACCGTGTTGGCACAGAATAGATAGTCCTTCATCGGGAGGGATGTTAGATGGAACAAGCATCTTCTCAACTCTTAGGGTAAGTAATCTAGCAACAGCACCTTCAGGTAGAGGGTTATCCTCGATTAATCTGCACTTCATTACCACAACTGCTAATGGGTGAATAGGGCCATCGCAATCCAATAGTTCCCACTCGCTTTGTTTAGTGGGTGTGCTGGTAATGTCTGCATCGATTGCAGACTGATGAGTCGCTGCAAGGAATTGCAGTTCACATTCTCCACTCTCTACTAGATTTAGGTAGGTATCTCTTTTCATGCCATCTCTTGTCTGTGAAAGTGAAAGAATGACAAGCGGTGGTGTATTTGATACCACTGAAACGCTGGTCATTGGAGCTATATTTTCCTTACCATTACTGCGAGTAGAAACTAGTGCGAGAGGTCTAGGTGATGCGGCTGCAGATAACCACTTGCTTCTACTAGAATGTCCTAATTCGTCCATGTCGATTTCTATTTCAGCCTTAGGAGTATCTCTAATGAACCAGTGGTCTAAATCTCCTTTCTCAATTTCCTCGAGAGCGTATTGAGTGTAGTTTCGATATGCATTCCATTCAGAAATAATCTCGGAGTCATCGCCTCGCTCTTCTTTTCTTTCAATAGAAGAATCCGCATAAGCAATACATTTCTTCAGGAACTCAATAATCACAATTTTACTAATCTTGAACCCTCCTTGAATTGTACTCTTCGCGTGTCATTAGAAGTTTGGCTGGAACGCCGCCCCACACTTGATTCGCAGGTATGTCTGTTGTGACCACTGCGCCTGCAGCGATAACACAACCGGTATTCAGCCTCACTCCAGCAACAATTGTAGCATTAGCCCCGATCACTACCTCGTCTTCCACAATTACTGGTTCCCATTTTCCGTTGGAAGGAGGGTGTCTGTCATTTGTTAATGTGGCGTTTGGACCAATGAATACATTATTGCCGATAACACATTTATCAGCAACATAAACCGAGCCCTGTATTCTACAATGTTCTCCTACAGTAACATCTCTTCCGATATGAGATAGGGCGCCGATATTAGTGCCGTTACCCACGTTTTGGCTAGCAACGATACATGGAAGCCATGCGGTCGCTCCACTAGGAAGTTCAACCATTTGGCCACTTAGTTCATTCATTAATTCCCAACTCACGCATTAGCATAGAGACATGACCTTTCGCTTTGACATTGTAACGAGAGAATGTCAAATCACCATTTTCATCTATAACGAATGTTGATCTTGCACATCCCATGTACTCTCTGCCGTAGTTCTTTTTCATTCTCCATGTTCCGAATGCCTCGTGAATTGAACCATCTTCATCCATCAATAATGGG
>JAACDL010000020.1 GCA_009936765.1 Methanobacteriota archaeon | reverse complement strand
GTTGTTCTAGAAAAGCGGTCAAATGACATGTCTCTCGGTGCTTATTTGTGATAAAGAGGTTATAAATGACAGTTTTTCGGCAGATTATATTTCTGATATTTCTCCAGTTTGAACTGCCCACATTCTAGCATAAGCCCCACCCAAGGAAACCAATTCCTCATGAGTCCCATCTTCTATTATTTGTCCAGAATCTAACACTAGGATACGACTTGCATTTCTGATAGTTGAGAGCCTATGTGCAATGATTACAGCAGTTCTATCTTGCGAAACCTTGCTTATTGAGCGCTGTAATGCAGCCTCTGTTTCGTTATCTACGGCCGATGTTGCTTCATCTAAAATTAGCAATGGTGCGTCTTTGAGCACAGCTCTTGCTATCGCCAACCTTTGCCTTTGTCCGCCAGATAACCTGTGCCCCCCTTCTCCAACCAAGGTATCCCAACCATCTGGTAATTCTTCTATGAAGGCAGATGCTTCAGCCAACATTCCGGCATGCTTAACCTCGTCTTCTTCAGCATCAGGCCTTCCATAGCGTATATTTTCTAAAATTGAAGTTGGAAATAACGTAATGTGTTGATCAACAAGGGCCATGGAAGAACGAAGCCTGTTCAAATCCCAATCTGGTAACTTTGCCCCTGCCCATTCTATCGTGCCATCTCCAGGTTCAGCAAAACGTAACAGCAGTCTGACCAAGGTGGTTTTACCCGAACCAGTAGCACCCACTACTCCAGTTGTTTTCCCAGCCTCTATTTCCAGATCTAATCCATCAAACACCTTATCTCGGCCAGTATACGCAAAGTGTACATTCCTGAATACAATGTTAGAATCTGTAATTGAACTTACTTCCGGTTTGAAGTCCCCTTGTTCGATTTCAGTTGGCGAAGTCAGTACATCCAACACTCTAGTTGAGGAAGCCATTGCTCTTTGATACAAGTCAAATGTTTCTCCTAATCGGGTCAGGGGCCAGAGTAACCTCTGAGTCATGAATACCAACACTGAGTAAGCTCCAATTGCTAGTGTCCCTTCTAGTGTTAGCCAACCGCCAAGAAGCAAAGTAGCTGTAAATCCACACAGAATTGCCATTCTAATCATTGGCACAAACGCTACAGAAAGCCGTATTGCTTTCTTGTTAGCACCACGGTATTCCTCACTAAGGGATTCAACGCGTTTCAATTCTCTTTCTTCTGCGGTAAACGATTGAATAGTCGACATTCCAGAGAGGTCGTTTTCTAGAAGAGCATTCAACCTACCTGCAGTATTTCTAACTTCAGCATATCTAGGCTCCAGGCTTCTTTGATACAGAAAAGAGCCCCATATGATAATTGGAATGGGTAACACTGCAAACAATGCGACCTTCCAGGAAATAGCCAAGAAAACCGCTCCTACTACGATAACTGTAGTACTTACTTGAAGGAAATCATTGGCACCTTTATCCAAAAACCGTTCGAGTTGATTTATGTCATCATTCAGTATTGCTAATATGTCACCTTTCTGTCTTTCATCGAACCAACCCATACCTTGTTTTTGGACGTGGCCAAATGTTTCTAGTCGCAATTCATGTTGGACAGTTTGCGCCAGATTACGCCAAAGAATTCCATAGAAATATTCGAACAGAGATTCAAGCCCCCATATGGCGAATGTGAGAACAGAGAGTAGAATCAGTTGATGCCATGGGTTTTCAATACCATAACCTGCTAAGAAGGATTCTTCGCGAAGAACGACTACATCAACTGCTAATCCAATCAGTAAAGGAGGAGCAAGGTCCCATATTTTATTCAAGATTGAACAAAAAGTCGCTAAACGAATAGTTCCCCGATGCGGGGCCATATATTGCAGCAAGCGCTTGAAAGGCCCCCCTTCACTCATACCCCTGCCAAACGATTAGATTATGAGAATGCTCGCATTGAATTGATACTCATTTCAATTAAAAGTTCAGTTTTCAAAGGGAATCCTAATCAGGTGTCTTTCAGACCCGAATAACATGGAATGGGTGCGTAGCGGCGAAGATCTGTTTGTGAGAATCGACCCAGATGAGGAAATACACGCATCGCTGCAAAGACTTGCAGACGAAGTCGGGTTTGATGCTGCTGCAATAACAAGCGGTATTGGTAGAACTAGAGATAATCAATACGGATACATGAATGAACAGGGAGTTTACCAAAGAAGGCCGCTCGACTCACCTTCCGAATTAGTCAGTCTTTCAGGAAATATTGCTAGAACCAAACAAGGGGCGGCTTTCACTCACATCCACTGTTGTTGGTCAGATGACGACAACGATGTTCACGCAGGACACATGTTCCAGTCAACAGTACACGTAGTGGCTGAGATACATATTCGTATTCTTTCTGAGGCTATTATGACACGTTGCCCATTGGCAGATTTAGAACTTTTAGGGCTAGAATTTTCGTGATGTTCATAGCCTAAGGCGTGAGTGAACAGTTATGGCCGGAGGTGAGCGAATCCAGCAACTGGCCGAAGTGGTCAGTTATCACCGGGAATTGTACTACAACCACGCGGCTCCTGAGATTAGCGATGCTGAATTCGATGCCCTTTGGGACGAACTAAAGTTACTAGATCCTTCAAACAAAATCCTACACCAGGTTGGTCCGGAACCTCTACCTGGAACAGTGAAGGTTCAGCATATTTTCCCAATGCGTTCTTTGGATAAAGGAACCTCAGATGAAGATATAATTCATTTTGTAACGCAGTCTACCTTTGGAGGAAAGAGGTATCTTGCTCAACCCAAGTTAGACGGCTCAGCGTTATCATTAGAGTACGTAGCGGGTAATCTTCATCGAGCCGCTACTAGAGGGAGCGGGGAAAGAGGAGAAGACGTTACTCTAAACGCTAAACTGGTTGCAAACATTCCTTCCCGCCTCAATATTCCAGTTGACTGTCACGTAAGAGGCGAAGTCGTGATGCCATTGGAAACATTTGAAGAAAAATACAGGGATATTTCGCCAAACCCGAGGAACCTGTGTTCAGGAGCTTTACGCCAGAAACATGGGGACGGTAAAGCAGATGCATCCGACTTAGTTTTCTGCGCATACGATGTCAAGTTCGTGAACGAATCCCCTGATGCGGTTTATGATAGTGAATTGTTAAATTGGTTACAGAAAGCCGGAATAGAGCCTGCGCCTTGGCAAATATTTGAGTCAGAACATCCTCAAAATGAGATGATTCAGTATACGCAGGAGTGGAGTAAAAGCCGCTCATCATATGAGTACGAGATAGATGGCGTTGTTTTCAAATTAGATGATTTAGCTCAAAGAGAGATATTGGGAATGACGGCGCATCACCCTAGGTGGGCTTTGGCTTGGAAATTCCCTTCACAAGAAGCACATTCGGTTTTGTTAGGTGTGGATTGGCAGACCGGAAGAACCGGCGCAATCACTCCAGTTGCTAGAATCGCTCCACAAATGGTTGGAGGAGTAACTGTAGAAAATGTAACATTGCACAATGTTGGAGAGGTAGAGCGCTTAGGAATTAAACTAGGCGACAAGGTTACAATTACTCGTAGAGGAGATGTCATTCCGAAAATTATTGAGAACCTTGGTAGTGCAGTTCCAAGTGACTTACAAGGAAGATTCCATGCAGACGGAACAGAATTTTCAGGTAATTTAGTTCACGCAGATATAGCGATTCCAAATGAATGCCCCGCATGTGGAAGATCAATTACAATGGAAGGTGCATTCCTCAGATGTACAGCATTAGAATGCGATGCTAGAACTGCAAGAGCCCTAACATATTGGTGCCGAACACTTGAGATGGACGGAATTGGTGAGAAACTAATTGAGGCTCTTTTAGAAAATGGTTTGGTTGTATCAATTGCTGATTTGTACAAATTAACTCATTCACAAATTACCAGTTTGGATAGAATGGGCGATAAGAGTGCGTACAATGTATTGGATGAACTTGCTAAAACACGTAATTTAAATCTAGCAAAATTCCTTCATGCGCTGGGAATGGAAAGAATAGGCCCCGAAGTCGCAACAACGATTTCTCAGCACTTTACATCCTTAGACAAATTATTACATTGGGTAGATGAAGGAGACGACGAAGAATTGACAACTATTGATGGGATTGGAGATAAGGTTGCATCAATTTTCCGAGGCGGAATATCCAATCGAAGAGATCTGATTAATGAGTTGTCAGAAATAATCAAAATCACTGATGAGTCTCAAGCAGTTAGTGGAAAGTTCGACGGAAAGACATTCTGTATAACCGGCTCACTTACCAGGCCCAGAAAGGAAATATCTCTGGCCATCAAGAACGCTGGTGGAAAAGTAGTAGGAAGCGTAAGCGGCAGTTTAGATGTATTAGTTGCAGGAGAAAAAGCAGGCTCTAAACTGGCCAAGGCCGAATCATTAGGAATCCAGATTTGGAACGAAGACGAATTGTTTGGCCAAATTGCGGAACCCATGGTGGAGTCAAGAACACTATTCGATTATGGCAATTGAAAATCTGTCACAAAAAGTGAGGATGGCAAACCAGTGTACCAACCCTTTGATAACCAGAGTACCAGTGGAATAGTTGTGAATCGAAAACTTGTTCCACTGGTATTAGTACTGATATTGTTGTTTTCTACTGCGCCTCTTACTTCTGGTAATAGTGGTGGAATATACAATCAAGGAAGCGGTTGCGGAGGCGGCTATTGTCATGGTTCAAACACCAATGCAGTAGTATCAATGTCTGGCCAACCAGCAAGTTATACTGCAGGTCAGTCATACACCCTTTCGATATCAGTGACCGGCGGGGCAAGCGGCAATACCGGTGGTTTCAGTCTAGATGTGGACAAAGGAACTCTCTCAGCAGGAATCGGCTTTGCAGTCAATGTCAATCAGGCCCAAAACAGCGCAACCCATTCGATTACTGGCAGCAGTTACCGCTCATGGAGCGTTGATTGGATTGCACCATCCACGGGTTCAGGAATAGCAACTTTGGATCTAGCAGGTAATGCAGCAGATGGCAATGGCGGCAATACTGGTGATAATTGGGATTCAATTACTTTCCAAATCCCTGAAGCAGGAGGCTCCACTCCTAACAGTCCACCAAGTGTCTCAAACCTACAATTGAGCCCTTCAAATCCCGTTACAACAGACACATTGACACTAACTTATTCCTACCAAGATTCAGATGGAGATGCTGAGAGCGGCACAACAATTCATTGGTACAAAGATGGAGTTTTGGAGAGTTCTAGGAACAACCAAAAAACAGTACCTAGTTCTTTGACCACCAAAGGTGAATCATGGAATGTAACAGTTATTCCTGGCGACGGAATAGACAATGGTACTGCAGTCGACTCATACGCAATAGGTATCGACAACTCGATTCCAACAGTATTGAGTGCTTCAATAACCCCGTCCGATGCAACAGAAAGCGATGACCTCACACTTGGCTGGAGTTCGGCAGACGCGGACAACGATGTACTTTCTAGCCAAACAGAGTGGTATGTTGATGACGCAAAGGTATCTGCTTTTGATGGAGACATCACGATTCCATCTGTTGCAATAAGAGATGGTGATGTTTGGTATGCTAAAGTAAGAGTTAACGATGGTGAAGTCGACAGTGCTTGGTTAACAACTCAAACAATCACAATCGGCAGTGACAATACTCCGCCAACAATGACTAGTGTATCTCTTAGCGGACCATATACTACCATCGACGATTTGGTAGCAACAGCAATGGCAAATGATGATGATAGCGACCAACTAACATATGAGTGGGAATGGGCAGGAACTCCATTCACTACTGACACATTACCTGCATCTCAAACCAGCAAAGGCGAATCATGGAGCGTACGATGTAGAGTAACAGACGGTTCGGTTTATTCAGCTTGGATGGAGAGCAACAACGTTGTAATTCAAAACACAGCACCGGATTTACTAAGCGCCACTATTGACCAAGAAACAATATTTTTCCAGAATGAAGCAACTTATTCATTCGAAGCATCTGATGCAGACGGAGATGCCGTGTACCCCAATGAGATTTGGTCATTAGACGGGGATATACTAACTCTCACACTTTCAGTTAGCGATACAGAGATGAGCCAATCATCTTCCTTATCAGACACAGTAATTGTCGTTAATTCTCCTCCTGCTGCGTCCTATGATGGGGCAACAACACAAGACGCATTGACCAACCTCAACCCAATCGTAACAACTTCAGATGCAAATTCAGATTTAGTTACAGTCGCATGGCAATGGGCTCGAAATGGATTTACCACTGATTACAATCAAAGTTTCATTCCATCATCTTCCTTAGGTGCAGGGGATGTTTGGACAGCTTTGGTAACTCCAAACGATGGCATTGAAGACGGACAAGTTTTGGTAATAGAAATTACGGTTTCCAATACTGACCCGGTTGCCGTAATTACTTCTCCTGAATCTATGATTCAAGGTTCAATGGTTACATTTTCAGCCGACCAATCAACAGATGTTGATGGAGCAGTAGTTAATGCGATTTGGAGTATTGATGACGTAGTTGTTCACAATGGAATGTCTTTCACGACTATGATGAGCGAACAAATAACAGTCCAATTGAAGGCAATCGATGACATGGGGGCAACGGACTCCACCTCTCAAACATTTGATGGGGAATTACCACCTTATGCAATGGAAGTTGAAGTCAGTATAGATGGCACTGAAGTAGTAATTACATGGGAAGGGACCGCTAACGAATGGGCAGTTTTACACAACGGAGAAGTCATTGGAATCACAAGTTCAAACTCATTCCGTCATTCACCAACGATGGAGGGAACTCACACATACAACGTAATGCCAATTGTTGATGGCCAGCAGATCCAGTGGGATAGTGAAGAATCTACAGGTTCTGTTGAATTGAACTCTAATAATGTCCCAGAAAAGCCTGGGCCAAGTGAAACAGCAGGGATGATTTTCAGCATAATCCTTCTTCTTGTCGGAATCACAGGTGTCGCATTATCATTCATTCCGAGGAGGGATTGAATGAGGGTAAAAGTCATCATCATGCTGTGCGTGTTGTTGCTCTCTACAACAGTATCAACAGCCAATCCGGGCGGGAAAGGAGATGATGTTCGTTCACGAGACTGTGCGGGGTCTTGCCATGCTTCGTCATCTTCTAACGGGGTTTCAACAGCAACACTCGACATCACATTTCCAAACGAAGTATATGCAGGGCTGTTGATAGAAGTACAAACTTCAATCGGTTCAGTCGATGTTAGTTCCAACAGTATGGTTGGAATGACCCTTTTGATAAATTCAGATGGAGCAAAGGATTTGCCAGCCAATGATGGGTGGGAAGTAGTTACAGATCCTAACGGTGGTTCGAATAATTATGTTGAGATTTCCGACACCTTTTCATCTCAAAACCCAGTAAATAGAAGTTGGACTCTTAGGGCTCCTTCAGAACCTGGAACTTACGGCTTATATCTCGCAGTACAACACGGAACCCCTGAAGGAGGTGTGGCGATGAGTGGAATTTCCGACATACAATCTGTTCTGGTCGAAGAAGTACCTGAGAACCTTCCTCGACTTTCTCCGGGCTGGGAGCCAACCAATACTAGGGGCTTAGGCGAAGAAACTACAATTACACTTGAAACCATGAATACCGATTCAGCAACTGTCGAACTAATGAATGGTGCAGAAGTAATTGTAATTCCAGTAGTGGATAATCAATTTACGATACCTGCGGCAGTAAATCCAGGCGTGGTCCAGTGGAGAGTTATTTTGGAAGGAGAAGGGCCGACACAGTCCTCTCCTTGGTTTAGAATCACAGCGCAAGAACCAGGCTGGGAAGTAGATGAAACAGCATTATACCTTCAAAGTATAGCTCTATTCCTTTTGTGTGCGGGCTTGGTTATTATGCAAAGGCCAAAGAACGAGGATATCATCAAGGATTACGATAACACAGATCATGTTGTTGCTACAGTTGAAACCAGCCTAGATACAATTTCTGATGAATCTCAATCTCCTCCAATACCGGCTGGAGGAATACCTGAAGGTTGGACTATGGAACAATGGGAATACTATGGTCATGAACATTTAGAGAAGATGGCGCGAGGTGAAGTCTGATGATATCCGCAGGAACTTTTCACGTTATCTCTACAGAATTAACAATCGGTATGTTCGCTCTTTCCGGAGTTGCTTTCTTACTCTGCATGTTAAAGAAAGGACCAGACTCTCGAGAAGCAGTAGCCCATTGGGCCCTGTTAGGAGGATTAATTGCAACTCCATTAGCGATAATAAGTGGAATCAATGCATCGCCAGGAGACGGAATAGACAACCCATTATTGGCTAACAAGATGCTTCTCTCTATGACTTCAGCAGGTTTAGCAATCGGAGTTCTAATCAGAAGAAAGATGGGTGCTGCAGTAGATGCTCGTCATGCTGGTATTGGAATGGCATCGGTTGGACTTATGTTGACCACTGCTGGTATGGGAGGGGAGTTTTCTAGAGGAGAAACCCTTCTGCTATTTGTACCAAAGGAGACCGTAATGATATTTCCATTATGGGCAAGTATCGTTTTGATTATACTAGGGATTGCAATCCTAAGTAAATCAGCCATAGAGCATAGAAGCTGAAGAAGGACTTGGTTCAGAATCAGCTCCTTCCATCATACCGCGAATTTGCTCTTCTAGTTGTTGTGCTTCTTCGAGTAGTGGACCATGATCTAAGTCTACTACTGGTAACATTTTGTTAAGATGTTCAATGATTACTGCTGCGGCTCTAGCATCAGGGAATCTTGGGTCGGCTTCGACCATTATACTCATGATATTTCGGCCTCTACTTCCTCCTTCACTAAGCATTGCCCCAGTCATTCCTTTGATGACTCCCTGCTCTAGTAGAGGAATCTCCATTTCTTTCAATAATTCAGCCATCTTTGGTGTTGCTGCAACTCCTAGGACGTCAACATCAGGAGTATCTTCATACTCAACCATAGGCTCGTTTCCTTGCAGCCCGCCCT